>JAAOZX010000176.1 GCA_012274225.1 Comamonadaceae bacterium
ACGCATTGCGCGTGCTGAGATCCAGACCCGCGAACTTGAACCGGTTCATACCGGCGGAAGAAGAGCTCGATCCCAACCGAGGTTCTCTCGGGCCGGATTCCCCCTTCGGAGCACCTGACAGGGTCACGAAGGAATTGTTCCTATGAATGCATCCACGACGCCGGCCCGGGCCTTCGAGTACCCGCGCGTGCTGTCGATCGCCGGCTCCGACAGCGGCGGCGGTGCCGGCATCCAGGCCGACCTGAAGACCATCGCGGCGCTGGGCTGCTTCGGCATGACGGCGATCACCGCGCTGACGGCGCAGAACACCACCGGCGTGCGGGCCATCCACGCGGTGCCGCTGCAAATGCTGACCGACCAGATCGATGCGGTCATGGAGGACATCGGTGTCCATGCGGTGAAGATCGGCATGCTGCATTCGGCGGACACCGTGCGCGCCGTCGCGGCTGCCATCGACAAACACAAATTGCCGAACGTCGTGCTGGATCCCGTGATGATCGCCACCAGCGGCGCGGTGCTGATCGACCAGGAAGCCATCGCGGTGCTGGTGTCGCAATTGTTTCCCCGGGCCGCGCTGGTCACGCCCAACCTCGACGAAGCCGCCTTGCTGGTGGGCAACCCGCTGCGCAGCGAAGCCGACATGGAAGCGGCGGCCCGGCACCTGATCGCTTTGGGCGCGAAGGCGGTGCTGATCAAGGGCGGGCATCTGACCGGCGATACCGTCAGCGACCTGCTGCTGACGTCCGATGGCGAACCGCGCTGGATGCGCGCGCCGCGCGTTCCGACGGCCAACACCCACGGCACCGGCTGCACGCTGTCCAGCGCCATCGCGTCGCATCTGGCCCTCGGCGCGCCCCTGCCGCAGGCGGTGCAACTGGCGCGCGACTACGTGCGCGGCGCGCTGGCGGCGGGCGCGGCCGTGCGCACCGGCTCCGGCAGCGGCCCCTTGAACCACAGTCACGCGCCGCA
The DNA here is from genome assembly GCA_012274225.1 of Comamonadaceae bacterium. GTDB lineage: Bacteria > Pseudomonadota > Gammaproteobacteria > Burkholderiales > Burkholderiaceae_C > Ramlibacter. Next base: position 970 of record JAAOZX010000176.1, read on the forward strand.
GCCGATGCGGTTGCTACCGCTGCGCTGAACGGCGAACATGGCAACGGTATCGCCGCCGGTCGCAACATCCGCTTCGGCCATCGTCGATGCGGTGCTCGGCTTCATCGAAGCGGGCGGCTGTAGCGACGAGCAATTCGACGCGCTCGCGCAGCGGATGTTCGCGTACCAGTTCGCCCGGAACGAGCCGTACCGGCGCTTTTGCCAGGGCCGCGGCGCCACGCCGCGCAATGTCAGGGGCTGGCGCGACATTCCGGCGGTACCGATCGACGCGTTCAAGCAATTGACGCTGCGCTGCCAGCTGCCCGCGCCATCGGACCGGGTCTTCATGACCAGCGGCACCACCCGCGCCGAAGTGAAGGGCCGGCATCATCATCCGACGCTGGCGGTGTACGACCGCTCGATGCTGCGCAATTTCTCGCAGCGTTTCATGCTGGGCAGCGGCCCCTTGCCAATGGGAATCCTGTTTCCGACCGAGACCGAGATGGCCAACTCCTCGCTGGCGCATTACCTGGCGCTCGCGGTGCGCGATTTCGGAACGGCGGACAGCCGCTATTTCGTGAGTACTCAGGGCATGGACAGCGTCGGCCTCAAGCAGACGCTGCGGGCCGCCGTGGACAGCGGCCAACCCTGTGCGCTGCTGGGGGCGAGCTACAGCTTTGTGCACCTGATCGACGAGTTCGCCCAGCAGGGCCTCGCGTTCCGCCTGCCGGCGGGCAGCAAGCTCCTCGACACCGGCGGCTACAAGGGCCACTCGCGCGACCTGCCGCTGGAGGCGTTCTACGCGGCGCTGTCGCAGACCTTCGGCGTCCCGCGCGAACAGTGCATCAACATGTACGGCATGACGGAATTGAGCACGCAGTTCTACGACAACGGCAATGCCCAGGTGCCGTCGGTGAAGTCGGGCCCGCACTGGATCCGCTCGCGCCTGGTCGATCCGCTGACCGGGCGCGAGGTGGCGCGCGGCGAGCGCGGCATCCTGATCCATTGCGACCTGGCCAACTTCAATTCGGTCACCTCCATCCTCACCGAGGACGTGGGCGTCGAGGTCGACGGCGGCTTCCTGCTGCTGGGGCGGGCCGCCGGCGCGCAGGCCAAGGGTTGCTCGCTGGCGGTCGAAGAATTCATCCAGGCCCAGGCGACATGACCGCGCAGCGTGTCCTTGCGGGTTACCTGCCCGGCCTCGCGGCCGAAGAAGTCCAGTGGCAGACGCTGGGTTTCGGGGCGGGGACGAGCCGCCTCGAGGTCGCGGTGCCGCTGCTCAGTCCCGGGCAGATGAAGGCCCTGGCCCTGCGGGTGAAGCAGGCCAGCGCCGCGCAGCTGAAGACGCTGGCGGTGTCGCAGATCATCGAGATCGTCGACCGCGCCATTGCGCGGCTGCTCGACCCGAGCGATCCGTACCGGCAACAGGCCGAGCAACTGCTTCCCGTCATCACCGGGTACGACCGCGAGATGGTGCGTCTCGGCCTGACGTCTTTCTGTAAGAGCTTTCGCGCGCCGCAGCTGCATCGCTTTGTCGCCGAGGACTTCGCCAACCCCAAGGTGCTCGACGAATTCCAGCCGGCGGCCAAGGGCGGTGCCGTCCGCGCCTTCGGCCCCGATCTGCTGGTGCACAGCTGGGCCGGCAATGTGCCGGCGCTGCCGCTGTGGAGCCTGGTGTGCGGCCTGCTGGTCAAGGCCGGCAACATCGGCAAGGTGCCCAGCGCCGAGCCGGTGTTCGCGGGCCT
>JAAOZX010000177.1 GCA_012274225.1 Comamonadaceae bacterium
GCGCTCAGGGCCAGTTGCACATCGGTTTCCGCAGCCCCCGTCGGTCGGGGGCTCAGGGGTTGGGGATTCAACGCCGGCATTGAAATCTCGCTTTCTTTGTCGTTAGACGCCGCGTCCCGCCCAAAGGTGACGGAAAAGCGAAAATAAAAAGTCGCGGGCTCCGCCGCACCGGCGCTTCAGGCGACTTCGACGATGAAGTCCGGGTCGAAGCGGGCGTTTTCGTTCACGCCATCCCGGGCGTAGCCGCGCGGATTGCAGACGACACGGGTGCCGTTCAATTGGTAATCGAAGCTGTCGTGGGTGTGGCCGTGAATCCAGAGCTGGACCCGGCTGCCGTCGAGCAGATCGTCGGCCCTGGACACGAAGCACGCATTCATGAGCGACCCGGCAAAGCGCGGATGGATGCTGGCCGGCGAGGGCGCGTGGTGCGTGATCACGACAGTAGGGCCGTCGTGCGGCTGCGCCAGCCGCTGCGCCAGCCAGGCCGCATGACGCTGAAAGCGCGCTGCGCCGTCCTGCGGCCGGAAGGGGCGCTGCAGCGCCTCGTCCTGGAAGATGCGGCTGTAGTCGCGCATCAAGCGCAAGGCCTCGTCCTGCGCCGCCGCCCGCTGCTCGCCGTCGCCGAACAACCGGAAATCGGTCCACAGCGTGGAGCCCAGGAAGCGCACGCCGGCGATCACCACTTCCTCGTCGTCCAGTACCTTGACGGCGGTGCCGGCGCTGAGCGAGCGCAGGTTTGCCAGCGTGCCGTCCAGGCTGGCGCCGTAGAATTCGTGATTGCCGGGCACGTAGAGCACCGGCTTGCCCAGCCCGGCGGCCCACTCCAGCGCCTGCGCCGGCCGCGCGATGTCGCCCGCCAGGACCACCAGGTCGGCGGCGGTGCTCGGCAAGGCCAGCGCGCCCTGGCCCAGGTGCAAGTCCGACAGGATGTTGAGCTTCATGGGGAGTGCTTTGGCTGTGCTTGCCAATATATCACGACGTGATATATTCAATGCATGAGAGGTATTCCGGCCAAGGACAGCGCCCGCGCCATGACCAAGGCCGACTACGAGGCCCTGGCGCAGTTTCGCTACCAGCTGCGGCGTTTCCTGAGGTTCAGCGAAGAGGTGTCGCAGGCCCACGGCGTGACGCCGCTGCAGTACCAGCTGCTGTTGCAGATCAAGGGCTTTCCGGGTCGCGACTGGGCCAGCGTGACCGAGCTGGCGGAACGGCTGCAGTCCAAGCACCACGGCGTCGTCGCGCTGATATCGCGTTGCGAATCGCAGGGACTGGTGCAACGGCGCGCCAGCGCCAGCGACCTGCGGCAGGTCGAAGTGCGACTGACCCCCAGCGGCGCGCGCTGTGTCGGGGCGCTGGCCAGCGTGCACCGTGACGAACTCGAGTCGTTCCAGGGCTTGCTGGCCATGCCGGGCCCGGCGCTGGGCGGCTTGGTGAGGAAAGCCTGAACCATGCATTGGCCGCCGCCCGACAGCCTGAATGCAAGCCTGCACCGCGCGATCGTCGAGCAGGCGCAGGACGCCATCATCTTTGCCGACCGCGACGGCGTGATCCGCCTGTGGAACCGCGGCGCCGAGATCATCTTCGGATTCGCGGCGGCGGAAGCGCTGGGCCAGAGCCTGGACCTGATCGTGCCCGAGAAATTGCGGCGTGCGCACAACGACGGCTACCGGCATGCGATGGAAACCGGCCAGGTGCGCCACGATGGCCGCGTGCTGACGACGCGCTCGCAGCACAAGTACGGCAGCCGGCTGTACGTCGACCTGAGCTTCGGCCTGCTCAAGGACGAGGCCGGCCGTGTCACCGGCGCCTTCGCCATCGGTCGCGATGCCACCGCGCGCTACCTGGAAGAGCAGGCGCGGCGCGTGGCTGCAGAGAGCCAGCCGGGCTGAAGGATCTGTCTGTGCACGGCAGGCCGGCTTTCGGGCCAGGTGCCGACTTCGCCTAGCGCTCGACCACGAACCGCGTGACCACCGGCGGCGATTCGCCCATGTGGAACGCCAGCCGGCGGTCGCGCAATTGCGCGTCGGCCGCCGTGACCCGGTCGAAGCGGCGCAGGTGCTCGGTCCAGGACACGTCGGTGATCTGCTCGACGACGCGACCGGGATCGTAGAGGTCCTGCAGCAGTTGCCAGTCGAGCGCGCCGTGGCTCATCCGGCTGCGCCGGCTTTCCTGCATCAGCTGCAGGAATTCGGCGCTGCGGGCCGGGTCGATCCGGTATTCGATGTTCACCTGGATGCGCCCGGTGCGTGGCGGGGCTTCGGCATGGGGTGCCTTGAATCGGTTCGAGGGCGTCAGGTCTTCCTCGATTCCACGGTCCACCACCCAGCGCTGGGCCAGCGCCATCAGGGCCACGCTGGTCGCCGCGGCGATGGCGAGGCTTTGCGGGATGCCGGTCCAGGTCGCGACCTGGCCCCATACGGCGGCGCCGGCCGCGGTGGCGCCCATCAAGGCCATCTGGTACATCGACATGCCGCGGGCGCGCACCCAGTCGGGCAAGCCCATCTGGGCCGACACGGTGAGCGAATTGGCCACCGTGATCCAGGCCGTGCCCGCGAAGAACATGCCGGGCACGGCGACATAGACGTTGGGGGCGTACGCCACGGCCACCATGGCGACGGACTGGAGCACGGTGCCGGTCATCAGCAACCGCTGCAGCGGCATCAGGCTGCGGATGCGCACGATCGCGAGCGCGGCCACGATGGCGCCCGAACCCATCGACGCCAGCAGCACGGTGAAAGTGCCGGCCGAGCCGCCGGGCAGTCCGCGCGCAACCAGCGGCAAGAGCGCCAGCAACGCGGTGGAATGAAAGAAGAACAGGGCGATGCGCACCAGCACGGCCCGCAGCCGCGCCGATTGCCGGACGAACTGCAGGCCGACGCGGATCGCGCTGCCCAGCCGCTCACGACCCAGCGGGCTTTCCTTGTGCTCGCGGCGCCAGCGCATGATGACGAAGCCGGCCATCAGCGACAAGCCGGCATTGAGCGCGAACACCCAGGCGCTGCCGAACGCCGCGATGATGGCGCCGGCAGCCAGCGGCCCGATGATGCGCGACGCGTTCATCGACACGCCGTTGAGGGCCAGCGCCGCCGGCAACTGCGAGCGCGGCACCAGTTCCGGCACGATGGCGGCGAACACCGGCCAGCGCATCGCCAGGCCGATCCCGTTGGCGAAGGTCAGGGCCAGCAAGAGCGGCGCGGTCATCGCGTGCAGGGACACCGTGAGGCACACCAGCGACGCGACGGCCGCGACCCAGAACTGGGTGGCCATGAGGAAGCGCCGGCGGTCCAGGATGTCGGCCAGTGCGCCACTGGGCAGGCCCAGCAGGAAGACCGGCAGGGTGGACGCCGACTGGACCAGCGCCACCCACAGCGGCGACGGCGCGAGCGAGGTCATGAGCCAGGCCGACGCCACGTCGTTCATCCACATCGTGGTGTTGGCGGCCAGCCAGGTGAACCAAAGCATCCGGAAGACCGGCAGCCGCAACGGCGCCAGCGCCGAACGCGACGCGGCGGCGGCCGGGGGTGCCGCGGCCAGGGAATCGGTGTCGGGCATCGATCGCGAGTCGGTCAGTAGCGGCGCTGCAGCACCATCTGGTCGTTCTCGCGCTTCATCTGGAAGCGGCTCAGGAAGCTGTTGCCCAGCAACATGAAGGGCATGGGCTGGGGCGTCACCAGCGCATCGACGTTGAAAACCTCGACCTCGCCCACCCGCACCGAGGTGAGGTTGATGCGCCAGACCGGGGTCACGCCATTGGCGGTGCTCGAATAGCCGGCCTGGCCGGCCTTGTAATTCAGGCCCAGCCGGTCGGCGTCGGCCGCGCTGATCGACACCATGGTGGCGCCGGTGTCGACCATGAAGGTGGCCGCCTTGCCGTTGATGGCGCCCGGTGTCATGAAATGGCCGCCACTGCCGGCCGTGAGTACGATCCGGCCGCCGTCCGGGCTTGCGCGGCCGCTGCCGACGCTGGCCGGCGCCTCGCCCACACGCAAGGTGTGGCGCTGGCCGGCGATTTCGACCACCGCCTGGTCGCCCGCGGTGGAAACCACCTTCACGCCCTGGTAGACCGAACCGGCCGCCACCGCCTTGGGCGGCCCGCCGTTGACGATCAGCAGCGCGTTGCTGCCGAGCATGCCTTGCAGCGCCACCGTCTGGGCGGCCACTGCGCCGCAGACGAAAAACAGCAGCCCAAAAAGAAATTTCATGGCTCAGTCGCGGAAGTTGTTGAACGAGAGCGGGACGTCCTGCACTTCCTTGCGGATCAGGGCCATCGCGGCCTGCAGGTCGTCGCGTTTGCCGCCGCTGATGCGTACCGCGTCGCCCTGGATCGCCGCCTGCACCTTGAGCTTGCTGTCCTTGACCAGCCGGGTGATCTTCTTGGCCTGCTCGGTTTCGATTCCGTTGCGCACCTTGATCACCTGCTTGACCTTGTCGCCGCCGATCTTCTGCACGTCGCCCTTGTCCAGGAAACGCACGTCGACGTTGCGCTTGACCAGCTTGCTGGTGAGGATGTCCTCCACCTGGTTGAGCTGGAATTGGGCGTCTCCGAACAGGGTGATCTCCTTTTCCTTCAGCTCCAGCGCGGCCGAGGTGCCCTTGAAGTCGAAACGGGTGCCGATTTCCTTGGCCGCGTTGTCCACGGCATTGCGCACTTCCACCATGTTCGGCTCACAGACAGTGTCGAATGAAGGCATGGTGGTTCCCCCGGGGATGCGATGTGCAGATGCGACAATTCTCCCATGATCGTGGAGCGCAACGTCCCGCTGCAGTCGCACAACAGCTTTGGCATCGTCGCCAAGGCCCGCGTGCTGGTGCGCGTGCGCGATGCCGACGACGTCCGGCAGCTGCTGGGCGACCCGGAGCTGGGCCCCATCCCCAAGTTCGTGCTGGGCGGCGGCAGCAATGTCGTGCTCACCGGCGACGTCAAGCCGCTGGTCCTGAAAGTCGAGGTGACCGGGCGCCGGGTGGTCGCGGACGGACCCCGGGCGACGGTGGTCGAAGCCGGAGCGGGCGAAAACTGGCACGATTTCGTCGACTGGACACTGGACCAGGGACTGGACGGGCTGGAAAACCTCGCGCTGATCCCGGGGACGGTGGGCGGCTCGCCGGTACAGAACATCGGCGCCTACGGGGTGGAGCTGCAGGATCGTTTCGAATCGCTCGACGGGATCGACCTGGTGACCGGGAAGAGCTTTACCCTGGACGCGGGCCAGTGCGCTTTCGGCTACCGCGATTCGGTGTTCAAGCATGCGCCGGCCAAGGACGGGGACTTCGGGCTGAGCGGGCGGGCGCTGATCCTGCGCGTGCGGCTGAGGCTGCCCAAGCCCTGGAAACCGGTGCTGGGCTACCTGGACCTGGAGCGCAAGATGCAGGAAACCGGCATCCGCGAGCCGTCGGCGCGGCGCATCCGCGACTGGGTCTGCGCCATCCGCTCCGGCAAGCTGCCCGATCCGCGCGTGATCGGCAACGCCGGCAGTTTTTTCAAGAACCCCACCGTGACGCCCGAGCAGTGCCAGGACATCATCGCCCGCGAACCCGGCATCGTCCATTACCCCATGCCCGACGGCAGCGTCAAGCTGGCCGCCGGCTGGCTGATCGACGCCTGTGGCTGGAAGGGCAAGTCGGTAGGCAATGCCGGCGTCTATGAAAAGCAGGCGCTGGTGCTGATCAATCGCGGCGGTGCCACCGGCGGCGAAGTGGTGACGCTGGCGCGCGCCATCCAGACCAGCGTTTACGAACGCTTCGGCATCCGGCTGGAACCGGAACCGGTCGTGGTCTGACGGTGCAGCCGTTGACGATTAGCCGTGTCGGTGTCGGCCTACGCGCGGGCAGGGGCAAAGCCGCGATAGTGTCGAGTCACGGCTTTCAGTGACCGCCATCCGCAATGCGCTTTTCCTCCCTCGCCCCATTCGTGCCCCGCTATCGGGGCCGACGAGCGGCGGCGATGGCGCTGATGGTCATGACGCTCGCCTTTTCGGCGCTCGCGCAGGACCCGGAACCTGCGCCGGGCGCGCCGGTGCCGGCCCGTCCCTCGTTTTCGATCGATGTTCGTGCGCCGTCCCCGGTCAAGGCGCTGCTGGAGGGGCAGATGGAATTGCAGCGCTATCGCGAGGTCAGCGACCTCGATGATGCGGAGCTGGCGCGGTTGATGGTGATGGCCGAGCGTGACGTGCGCGAACTGGTGGGCACGCTGGGTTATTTCGACCCGCGCATTTCGATCCGGCGCGAACCCGGCAGCGCGGGCGCGGCGCCGGTCGTGGTGGTCGAAGTCGTGCCGGGAGCGCCGACATTGGTATCGCAAGCGACCATCGAGTTCGAGGGTGACATCGCCACCAGCGGCGAAGCCGATCCCGCCGCGCAGCGCGATGAAATCCGCAGCGGCTGGCGGCTTCCGGCCGGTCGCCCCTTCACCCAGGAGGATTGGGACGGGGCCAAGACCACGGCCTTGCGCCAGCTGGTGAGGCGTCGCTACCCGGCGGGGCGGGTGAGCTACAGCCTGGCCGACATCGATGCGCCGGCCGGTTGGGCACGCCTGGGTCTGCGGCTGGATTCCGGCCCGGCATTCCACCTGGGCGCCCTGCAGGTGACCGGCGTGGAGCGCTACAGCCCGCTGCTGGTGCCGCGCCTGGCCCGCCTGCCCGAGGGCAGCGTCTATGACGCCGAGAAAATCCAGCAGGCCCAGCTGCGCCTGACGGGCAGCGGCTACTACGACTCGGCCTTCGTGTTCGTCGATCCGCAGGCCGATCCCCAGGCCGCGCCGGTGCAGGTGAATGTGCGCGAGGCGCCCCTGCACAAGGTGGTGCTGGGCATCGGCCTGACCACCGACGGCGGGCCGCGCGCGAGCGTGCAGTACATCGTCAACCGGGTGCCGGGCGTCGACTGGCGCGCCGATACCAAGCTGCAGCTGGAGCGCAAAGCGCCGTTTGTGCAAACCGAATGGACCGCCATTCCCGGCGAGGACGGCTGGCGCTGGGGCGTGCTGGCCCGCGCCGCGCGGGTCGATGACGGCGAGTTCGTCACCTCCTCCCAGGGGCTGCGGATGGGCCGCAGCTGGGCCGGCGACCACATCGACCGCAACGCCTATGTGCAGTACGACCGGGCGACGGTGGAGGTCCTGCCGGGCACCACGGCGACGCCGGAGGACACCGGCGACGGCACGTCCATCAGCGCCAACTATGTGTGGAGTGGCCGCTATTTCGACCGCACGCCGTTTCCCTCGCGCGGCTTCGGAATCGGCTTCGAGCTGGGCGGCGGGCTGACCCTGACCGGCAGCAAGAGCCCGTTCCAGCGCACCGTGGTGCGCTGGCTGGGCCTTCGCGCGCTGACCCGGGGCCGATTGCAGTTCCGCGCCGAGGGCGGCGCTGTGCTGGCACGCTCCACCGCCCGGGTTCCGTCCACCCAGATGTTCCGCACCGGCGGAGACACCAGTGTGCGCGGCTACGGCTTCCGGGACATCGGTGTCGAGCTGCCCGGCGGTGCCATCGGCCCCGGACGCTACATGGCCAACGGCAGCGTCGAGTGGCAGCGGCCGATCCGCTACCAGGGGCTGGAAACCAGTTTCGAAAGCGCGCTGTTCATCGACGGTGGCGCCGTCAGCAACAGCTTCTCGACCTTGAAGCCGGTTTTCGGCGTGGGTGCCGGTGTGCGCTGGAAGAGCCCGCTGGGGCCGCTGCAAGCCGACCTGGCTTACGGGGTCAAGCCCAGGAAATTCCGGCTGCACCTGAACATAGGCGTCACGTTTTGATAACGACCTGGCTGCATCGGGGCTTGCGCGAGCTGGTGTTCCTCGTCGCGGGACTGGCCGCGCTGGTGCTGCTGGCCGCCGCCGCCCTGTGGTGGTGGTCCGGCAGCGAGGGCTCGCTCGCGTGGACGCTGCGCCAGCTCGCCCGCTACCAGCCGCTCCAGGTCGAGGGCGTGCAAGGCTCGCTGCGCGAAGGCCTGCGCATTCAGCGACTGCATTGGCAGCAGGGCGGCGTGGACGTCGAGGCGGACGATGTCCGCCTGGAGTGGCAGCCGCTTGCGCTCGCGCAACGGCAATTGCGGTTCGACCAGGTGCAGGCGGCACGGGTGCGGGTCGAAGACCGTCGTCCCCCTTCGCCATTCGAGCCCCCCGAATCGCTCGAGATCCCACTGCGCATCTACGCCGATCAGGTGAAGATCGCCCGGCTCGACTGGGTCAGTGTGAACAACACCGTGACGGTCGGCGACCTGGCCGGCGCCTACAGCTTCGATGGCGGGCGGCACCGCCTTCAGCTGGACGATCTGCGCTGGGCCGGTGGCAGCTACCGGGGTCGGGCAACATTGGTTGCGCGCCAGCCGCTGACGCTGGACGCCACGCTGCAAGGCCGGTTCGAGGCGCCCGTGCCGGGCAGTTCGGCCAAGCTTGCGCTGCAATTCAACGCAACGCTGCAGGGGCTGCTCACCGACTTGAACGTCCAGGCCTTCCTGAACGCCCCGACGGCCGCGCCCAGCCTGCCGCGGGGCACCGCAACCGCCAGCGTTCCGGCATCGGCCACCGCCACGGCGCGGATCATGCCCTGGGCCGGGCAGCCGATCGCGCAGGCGCAGGCGGACTTCCGCCAGCTCGACCTGGCGGCGCTCTGGCCCGGGCGCTTGCCGCACACCAGCCTCTCGGGCGCAATGAGCGTGCAGCCGGCTGCCACCGGTACCTGGACCGTCGCCGCCGATGTCTCGAACGCCCTGGCCGGGCCCTGGGATCGCGCCCGGTTGCCGATCAACCAGCTGAGCGCCCAGGGTGAGTGGCGTACCAGCGGGGAAGGGCTGGTGCGCCACCTGCAGGCGCGGCTGGGGGGCGGCGTGCTGCAGGCC
>JAAOZX010000178.1 GCA_012274225.1 Comamonadaceae bacterium
ACCCAGCTGGCCAATCCGGACTTTCCGGCGCTGGCTCGGGCGTATGGCTATGCCGGCGTGCGTGTGACGCGGACGGCCGAATTCGAGCCGCAGCTGCTGGCGGCGCTCGAGCGCAATCAGGGCACGCTGATCGAGGTCGTGCTCGATGCGGATGTCATCAGCACCCGTGCCACGCTCAGCAGCATCCGCGAGAAAGCCTTGAAGAAATGACAAGGGGCCGCGTGAGCGGCCCCTTGTCGGTACTGCGGTCTCGGTCGCCGGCTTCGCGCCGGCTACCGCGAACACTTTACTTCACGTGCTTGCCGATCAAGCCCGCCATCTCGAACATGGAGACCTGACCTTTGCCGAAGATTTCCTTCAGCTTGGCATCGGCGTTGACCATGCGCTTGTTGACGGCGTCCTGCAGCTTGTTCTTCTTGATGTAAGCCCACAGCTTGCTGACCACCTCGGTGCGCGGCAGCGGAGCCGAACCGACCACGGCCGCAAGTTGCGGGCTCGGGGTCAGCGCCTTCATGAACGCGGCGTTCGGAGTGCGTTTCTTGGCCGGAGCCTTCTTTGCGGCGGCTTTCTTGGCCGGAGCCTTCTTCGCGGCGGCCTTCTTGGCCGGAGCTTTCTTCGCGGCGGCCTTCTTCGCTGGAGCCTTCTTCGCGGCCGTCTTCTTCACCGCCTTAGCCGGAGCCTTCTTTGCGGCCTTTTTCGCCGCAGCTTTTTTCGCAGTTGCCATGATTATTTCCTTCTAGAAGTTGATTAATCACCAGTGGAAATCTGCATTCCTCACTGGCACTGCGGATGCTACTGGAGAAGAAACGCGTTTCCAAGCGAAAAATCGTTTTTTTCTCTCTGGCGTGTCGTTTTTTTCACTGGGCCCAGCCACCGTTTTCCCTCTGGCGAAGGTCCCTGCGCGCGGATGTGCGCGCTGATTCGTGCTATCGCTGGCGCCGATTCGGGGCCGACCACTGTTCGCCGCACGGCGGATTGCTGCTCACCCATTGCTGGAGCAATCGCCATCAAAGCCACGGCAGCGCACGAGATTTGGCCATCGTGAGCGGACTGCGCCGGAAGGCGAGGCCGACCACGAAGGAGGGCTCGCGCGCGAGCGAGGGCGTCCGGGTCCCCAGCTCTGCGCTAACGACGACGCACTTGTGTGGCGCGCTATCGGCCTGAGCCGGCCGGCAGTGTCGCCAACGCAACGCCCGCAACACCGACGCATAAGGCCAGCAGCTGCGAGCCGCTCAGGGGCTCGCCAAGCGCCAGCACGCCCACCAGCGCCGCCGAGACGGGCAGCATCACGGTGAATACCCCGCCCTGGGCCGCCGGCACTACCTTCAGGCCCGTCATCCAGAGCCACACGGTCCAGACGCTGGCGGCCAGCGAGTAGAACAGCAGCAGCAGCCACACGCCGGGCTGCACCGCGGCGAAATCGAAAGTCAGGGCCGCGTAGGCGCCGAAGGGTGTCACCAGGCCGAAGCCCCACAGGTTGATCAGCGATGAGATGCGCTTGGGGCCCAGCGCGCCGGTGAGCTTCTTGCCGATCACCGCATAAGAGGCTTCGCAGAGCACCGCACCGAACACCAGCAGATGGCCCAGCCAGGCCCGGTCGGCGTGAGGCGCACCGGGGCGCGTCGCGCCGGGGTCCGCTGCGGGCTGCGACAAGCCCAGCATGGCGATGCCGAGTGCGGCCAGGACAATTGCAGCCCAGATGCGGGGCACGATCCGTTCGCGCAGGAAGGCCCAGCTCAACACCGCCACCGCGGCGGGGATCGAAGCCATGATGACGCCGGCCGACACCGCGCTGGACAGGCTGACGCCGTACAGCATGCAGATCGAGAACAGGAAATTGCCGAGGAAGGATTCGAGAAACACCAGCCGCCGGGTTTGGGCCGTCATCGGCGGCTCGTTGGCGGGCTTGCGCAGCCAGGGCAGCATCGCCAGGCCGCCGATGCCAAAGCGCAGCCAGGCCAGCAGGAACACGGGAATGGCCGCCACCAGCGGCTTGGACAGCGCGACGTAGCTCCCCACCAGGGCCATGCTCAGCGCCAGGCAGGCACAGGCGACGAGGCGTTCCGGCCCGGGGTTCATTCGGCAAGGCTGTTCGTCACGACGACGCATCATGCCCGAAGCTCCCTGCGGACTGCGATTCGCAACGCGTTCGGCCACCGATCCCGCGCCCGCGCAGATCAGCCAAAATCAGATTTTGTGATGTGGAAATTTGGAATGCTGCGCTGCCGCGAAATTTCTCAATACGAGAAACTAAATTCCATATTGCAAAACAATTGACTTAACTTATTGATTTTAAAAGAAATAAAAATATGTCTTCTATAAGACATAAGATGGTTCCCAGTCTTCTATAAGACTTAAAGTTCAGACATCGACGAACCCGCGATGCGGATCGCGGGACCGACCCGGTTCTTCAACAACTTCTGGAGTGACTTCATGAAATCCTGGACTCAACTGACCCGTGAGCAACAGATCGCGCAGCTGGAGCAAGACTGGGCAGAGAATCCGCGCTGGAAGGGCATCAAGCGCGGCTACAGCGCGGCGGATGTGGTCCGGTTGCGCGGCTCGATTCAGGTCGAGCACACCCTGGCGCACCGCGGCGCCGAAAAGCTGTGGAGCCTGATCAATACCGAGCCGTTCGTCAATACGCTGGGCGCGCTCACGGGCAATCAGGCCATGCAGCAGGTCAAGGCCGGCCTCAAGGCCATCTACCTGTCCGGCTGGCAGGTCGCAGGCGACGCCAACAGCAACGGCGAGATGTACCCGGACCAGTCGCTGTATTCGGTGGACTCGGTGCCGAAGGTGGTCAAGAAAATCAATTCGACGTTCACCCGCGCCGACCAGATCCAGTGGAGCGAAGGCAAGGCGCCCGGCGACGCCGATTACGTCGACTACTTCGCGCCGATCGTGGCCGACGCCGAAGCCGGCTTTGGCGGCGTGCTCAACGCGTTCGAGCTGATGAAGGCCATGATCGAGGCGGGCGCCGCCGGCGTCCACTTCGAGGACCAGCTGGCGGCCGCCAAGAAGTGCGGTCACATGGGCGGCAAGGTGCTGGTGCCCACGCGCGAGGCGGTGTCCAAGCTGGTTGCAGCGCGGCTGGCGGCAGATGTGATGGGCACCCCCACCATCCTGCTGGCTCGCACCGACGCAGAGGCGGCTGATCTGGTGACCATGGATGTCGACGAGAACGACAAGCCCTTCTTCACCGGCGAACGAACGGTGGAAGGCTTCTACCGCAGCCGCAACGGGCTGGAGCAGGCCGTTAGCCGCGGACTGGCCTATGCAGAATACGTCGACCTGTTGTGGTGCGAGACCGGCACGCCCGACCTGGCTTTCGCCAAGGCCTTTGCCGACGCAATTCACGCCAAATTCCCGGGCAAGCTGCTGGCCTACAACTGCTCACCGTCGTTCAACTGGAAAAAGAACCTGGACGACGCCACCATCGCACGGTTCCAGAAGGAACTCGGCGCGATGGGTTACAAGTTCCAGTTCATCACGCTGGCCGGCTTCCACAGCCTCAACTACGGCATGTTCGACCTGGCCTACGGTTACGCCCGCAACAACATGACGGCCTTCGTCGAGCTGCAGCAGGCCGAGTTCGCGGCTGCCAATCGCGGCTTCACCGCGGTCAAACACCAGCGCGAAGTGGGCACGGGTTACTTCGATGCCGTGACCACCACGATCGAAGCGAACGCGTCCACGGCGGCACTGAAAGGCTCGACCGAAGACGAGCAATTCTTCGAGGACAAGAAGGCGGCCTGAGGCACCCAGGACCTTCTCGGGACGAAGAGCCCGCGCATTGGTGCGCGGGCTTTTTTATCTCCTGTCGAGCTGGCTAGAATTTGCGCGTAGACGAGGAGAGGACCATGCGGGCTGCCCGGGACGAGGACGACAGCGAGGACGGGAACGTGGCGGACGACGCCGGCTGGCGGATGGACGAATTGCGAAACCGGCGCCGCTTGCTCTGGGCCGCCCTCTTCGGCTCCGTGCTGATGCTGCTCGCGCTGATGGGCAAGTCGACCTTCACCATGGTGGTCTTCATGATGTCCTGGGCCGTCTCGTTGCTGGCGGGCCTCAGCGGAATCAGCAAGGTAGCGCGCACTCTTGAATCCGGCGTGCTGGTGAAGTACGGGTCGCTGGTGCTGATGTTCATGCCGCTGCTGGCCTTGCTGCCCCTGGTCTACCACCTGGTACGTGTCCAGAACGCAATGTCCGCCGCAGAGGAGGAGGAACGCAGAGCCCGCGCGGCTTCGCGGGCGCGGGAGCGGAGTCGACGGGCAGCGGCCGGTGCGGCGTCTCCATCCGCAGCCCGCCCGGTTCCGGCACCGGCACCTCGGGTTCATGCGGCAGCGCCCGCGGCTTCCGGTGCAGCCCAACGCATCGCGCGCGCCGTCGCCATGGTCAAGCACGCCGGGCTGGACGGCGTACCCGATGGACAGGCTCGGTGTGTCGCTGAGCCGGCCTGGAACGCAGCTTCCGCCCGGGCAGGAGCCGGTGGTGCGGGCCGCGAAGGGAACGTTCGGCGTGATGTACGCCGTCGATGAAGGCCAGCACTTCTCCTATGTGAATCTGGGGGAGATGGAGGCTGCAGGCATGTCGGTCGAGGACTTGCACCGTGTCGGACTGCGGAATCTCGCGGCAAGGATCAACGACGGCAAGCCCGGGCTGACTTTGGTGCCGCAGGCCAGCTTCCACGCCCTGGTGATGGGCGGCGATTTCGAGGCGAGCCTGGTGCTGATCGACGAGCTCTGGGATGGGTCCCTGAAGCAGTACACCCCGAACGGGCCGGTCGTCACCGTGCCGGCCCGTGACATGTGCGCGTTTTGCGACGCCGCTTCCGCTGAAGGCATCCGCCAGTTGCGCACGGTGGCACAGCAGACGACCCAGGGCGGGCAGGGGCTGGTCAGCGACAAGTTGCTGGTGCGCAAGGCCGGGAACTGGCAGGAATTCACTGATCCCGGCAAACCCGAGCTGGCTCCCCTGGAATTCAAGCTTTGAATGGCCTCCATTTCATCGTAGAGTAGGCTCCGTTACAACAGAGATCGGGGAACAGCCCATGAGCACTGCCAACGAGAAGACAGGTGCTTTCGACGTCAGCCAGCTGAACCAGGCGCGCTGTCCCGATTGCGGCGGCAGCGGCGAGCTGCGCTTCGACAGCGAAAACATCAACGAGCACTTCGAGGTCGAAAAGCAGACGGTGATCACCCCCTGTCCGCGCTGCGCCGGCAAGGGTTTTCTGCCCCCGGGTTAAAATCGCGTCGCTGGAAAAGGCAGGACGACCTGTCAAAAGCAGAACCACAAGAGCGAGAAAGGCACCCTGGTTATGACACCGCGAACTACCCCGGAACGTTCCACGGCCCCGTAGAGGTCGCGTAGTCGCGCAACAAGCTCACCAAGCTCCCAGGAAAAGCGCGGCTGCAGGCCGCGTTTTGTTTTATCGCCGGACTTTTTTCCATGATCCAAGTTACCCTTCCCGACGGCTCGCGCCGCGAATACCCGAATCCGGTCACCGTTGCCGAAGTCGCCGGTTCAATAGGGCCCGGGCTGGCCAAGGCCGCCCTGGCCGGAAAGGTCGACGGCAAGGTGGTCGACACCAGCTTCACCATCCGCAAGGACAGCCCGGTGGCCGTCATCACGGCCAAGGACGCAGAGGGTCTCGAGGTTATTCGACACTCGACCGCCCACCTGCTGGCCTATGCCGTCAAGGACCTGTTTCCGGACGCGCAGGTCACCATCGGACCGGTCATCGAAAACGGCTTTTTCTACGACTTCTCGTACAAGCGGCCGTTTACGCTGGAAGACCTGGCCGCGATCGAGAAGCGGATGGCCGAACTTGCCGCCAAGGACGAGCCGGTGACTCGGCGGGTCCTGCCGCGGGACCAGGCCGTTGCCTATTTCAAGGGTATGGGAGAGCAGTACAAGGCGGAAATCATCGCCAGCATTCCGGCCAACGAGGACGTCTCGCTGTACCGCGAGGGCAATTTCGAGGACCTGTGCCGGGGCCCGCACGTGCCGAGCACCGGCAAGCTCAAGTTCTTCAAGCTGATGAAGGTTGCTGGCGCCTACTGGCGCGGCGACCATCGCAACGAGATGCTTCAGCGAATCTACGGCACGGCCTGGGCGACCAAGGAGGAACTCCAGCAATACCTGACCATGCTGGAGGAGGCCGAGAAGCGTGATCATCGCAAGCTGGGTCGTGAACTGGACCTGTTCCACATCGACGATCACGCGCCGGGCATGGTCTTCTGGCACCCCAAGGGGTGGGCAGTCTGGCAACAATTGGAGCAGTACATGCGCCGCGTGTACCGCGACAACGGCTACCAGGAGGTCAAGGGCCCGCAACTGCTCGACAAGACGCTCTGGGAGAAGACCGGGCACTGGGACAAGTACCGGGAAAACATGTTCACCACCGAGTCGGAGAAGCGCGACTTTGCGCTCAAGCCGATGAACTGTCCCGGCCATATCCTGATTTTCAAGCAGGGAATCAAGAGCTACCGCGACCTGCCGCTGCGCTACGGCGAGTTCGGCCAGTGCCATCGCAACGAGCCCACCGGCAGCCTGCACGGGATCATGCGCGTGCGCGGGTTCACCCAGGACGACGGCCATATCTTCTGCACCGAGGACCACATCCTGGGTGAGTGCACGGCGTACACGACCCTGCTACAGAAGGTGTATCGGGATTTCGGCTTCGAGCACATCATCTATAAGGTGGCCACCCGGCCGGAGAAGCGCATCGGCTCGGATGAGAGCTGGGACAAGGCCGAGCAGGCCTTGATCGAAAGCCTGAGGGCGTCGGGGTGCGAATTCGAGATTTCCCCGGGCGAGGGTGCGTTCTACGGCCCGAAGATTGAATACACGCTCAAGGACGCGATCGGACGCCAATGGCAATGCGGCACCATGCAGGTCGATTTCTCGATGCCGGAGCGGCTCGACGCCGAATTCGTCGGCGAGGACGGGGCGCGCCACCGCCCGGTGATGCTGCACCGGGCGATCGTCGGCAGCATGGAGCGGTTCATCGGCATCCTGGTCGAGCAGTACGCCGGAGCCCTGCCGTGCTGGCTGGCGCCGGTGCAGGCGATCGTGCTCAACATCACCGATTCGCAGGCCGATTACGCCCGGGACGTGGCCAAAGCGCTGCAAGATCAAGGGGTTAGGGTCGAGGTTGACCTGCGTAACGAGAAGATTACGTATAAAATACGCGAGCATTCGTTGCAGAAGCCCCCTTTCATCCTGGTCGTTGGCGACAAGGAAAGGGCCGCTGGTGCTGTCGCAGTGCGCGCCCGGGGCAACCAGGATCTCGGCGTGATGTCCGTCGCAGCCTTCTCGGAGAAGGTCGCAATGGACGTCGCCAACAAGCTCTGATTTGCAGTTGTGCAAAGTCGGAATCCCCCAGGGGTCCAGCAGCTTGCCCGCGCGCGGATTGAGGCAGTTTCGCCGCCTGCTGGCGGCATCGTTTTTGAAGGATTTGGACCATCGCTACTGAATTTCGCGACCGTCGCCAACGCGAGGAACGCAAGCACCGCCTGAACCGGGAAATCATGGCCCCGGAAGTCCGCCTCACGGGGCCCGAGAACGAACCGTTGGGAGTCGTCAGTCTTACCGAGGCGCTGCGATTGGCCGGCGAGGCGGATGTGGATCTCGTCGAGATTTCCGCCACTGCGAACCCGCCCGTATGCCGATTGATGGACTACGGCAAGTTCAAGTACCAGGAACAGAAGAAGGCGGCCGAAGCGAAAGCAAAGCAGACGGTCATCGAGATCAAGGAAGTCAAGTTCCGGCCGGGCACCGACGATGGTGACTACAACATCAAGATGCGCAATATCCGGCGCTTCCTGGCCGAAGGCGACAAGTGCAAGATCACGCTGCGCTTCCGGGGCCGCGAGATCACGCATCAGGAAATCGGCATGGCGTTGCTGAACCGGATCCGGGACGAGTTGGGCGACCTGATACTGGTCGAGCAGTTTCCCAAGCTCGAAGGCAGGCAGATGATCATGATGATCGCGCCTGGCAAGAAAAAGGTGGCTGTCAAGCCGGTTGCCGAGGCCTCGCAAGCCCCGGGCTGAAGATGAAGGATCAGCGCCGCACCGGCCTTGCGCTGGTGGGGTGATGTCGGAAGGCCCTGACGCCTTCCGGCTGGCGGGGTCAAGGACTCGCCGTACAAGTGGCGGGTGTTGAGCTCGCCGCACAAGTGGCTCGGGGCCATCAAGACGCGGAAGGATTTCGCGGCGCCTCACGAGCACAAAGTAAAGGAGGCATTCACATGCCCAAGATGAAGACCAAGAGCGGGGCGAAGAAGCGCTTCCGCGTTCGTCCCGGTGGGACTGTCAAGCGCGCCCAGGCCTTCAAGCGTCACATCCTGACCAAGAAGACCACCAAAAACAAGCGCCACCTGCGGGGCTCGACTGCCGTCCATGAGACCAATATGGGTCACATGGCGCAGATGCTGCCGTTCGCCGGTATCTGACCCCAGACGAACAAGGAGAAAAACATGCCTCGCGTCAAACGTGGTGTAACGGCTCGCGCCCGCCACAAGAAGGTTCTCGCCCTGGCCAAGGGATTCCGCGGCCGCCGCGGCAACGTATTCCGTATCGCCAAGGAAGCGGTGATGAAGGCGGGGCAATATGCCTACCGCGATCGCCGCACCAAGAAGCGCGTCTTCCGCCAGCTCTGGATCGCGCGCATCAACGCCGCGGCTCGTGAGTGCGGCCTGACCTACAGCCAGTTCGCCAACGGCATCCGGAAGGCCGGCATTGAAATCGACCGCAAGGTGCTGGCTGACATCGCCGTGCACGACAAGGCGGCCTTCGCCGGCATCGTGGAGCAGGTCAAGGCCAAGCTGGCTGCTTGAGTTCACGGAAACCATCGCCTGAAGGCGGTGCAACCATAAGCACAAGGACAGGGGCTAGGGCTGACAAGCGCTAGCCCCTGTTTTCATCCCGTCCGCCTCTGTTTCCAATCTATGACCACTGACGAACTGGATTCCATCGTCGCGAGTGCGCGCCGGGCTTTCGCCGGGGCCGCCACGCCCGCCCATCTCGAGAACGCGAAAGCGCAATTCACCGGCAAGGCCGGCCGCATCACGGATCTCATGAAGGGGCTGGGTGCGCTCAGCGTAGAGGCGAAGAAGGCGCGTGGCGCCGCGATCAATGCCGCCAAGCAGGCGATCGAAGCCGCGTTGAGCGAGCGGCGCCAGCAACTGGCCGACGCCGAGCTCCAGGCCCAGCTCAAGGCAGAGGCCTTGGACATTTCGCTGCCGGGGCGGCTGCGCGAACCCGGCGGCCTGCACCCGGTCAGCTTGACGATGGAGCGGATCGAGCGAATCTTCGCCAGCATGGGTTTCGACGTGGCCGACGGCCCGGAAATCGAGAGCGACTGGCACAGCTTTACCTCGCTGAACAATCCGCCCAACCACCCCGCCCGCTCGATGCAGGACACGTTCTACGTCGACATCGACGGCGACGACGGCATCCCGTACAACCTGCGGCCGCACACCAGCCCGATGCAGGTGCGCTATGCGCACCAGCACATCAAGAAATACGCCGATCAGGTGAAGGCCGGCGGCACGATGCCCGAGATCCGCGTGATCGCGCCGGGGCGCACCTATCGCGTCGACAGCGATGCCACCCACTCGCCGATGTTCCACCAGTGCGAGGGCCTGTGGCTGGGCGAGAACGTCAGCTTCAAGGACCTGAAGGTCGTCTTCACCGATTTCTGCCGCACCTTCTTCGAGAGCGACGACCTGGCGCTGCGCTTCCGGCCCAGCTTCTTCCCATTCACGGAGCCCAGCGCCGAGATCGACATCCAGTTCCAGAGCGGCCCGATGGCAGGGCGGTGGCTTGAAGTGGCCGGTTCGGGCCAGGTCCACCCCGCCGTGGTTCGCAACATGGGGCTCGATCCGGAACACTACATCGGCTTTGCTTTCGGCATGGGCCCCGACCGGCTCACCATGCTGCGCTACGGCGTGAACGACCTGCGCCTGTTCTTCGACGGTGACATCCGTTTTCTGCGCCAATTCCGTTAACCAACCCCGACCGAAAACCATGCAATTCCCCGAGTCGTGGCTGCGTGAATTCTGCAACCCGCCGCTGACCTCCCAGCAGCTTGCCGATACCTTGACCATGGGCGGCCTGGAGGTAGAAGAGCTGCGGCCCGTGGCGCCGCCGTTCAGCAAGATCGTGGTGGGCGAGATCCGCGAAGCGGTCCAGCATCCCGACGCCGACCGACTGCGCGTCTGTCAAGTGGATGTGGGGCAGGAAAGCTTGCTCAACATCGTTTGCGGCGCGCCAAACGCCCGCGCCGGCATCAAGGTGCCTTGCGCGCTGGTTGGCGCTCAATTGCCGCCGGGCGAAGACGGCAAGCCGTTCCTGATCAAGCTGGGCAAGCTGCGTGGGGTCGAGAGCCAGGGCATGCTCTGCTCGGCCCGCGAACTCCAGCTCAGCGACGACCATGCCGGTCTGCTCGAACTGTCGCCGGACGCGCCGGTGGGCGCCGACGTGCGAGAGGCGCTGCGGCTGGACGATGCGTTGTTCACCCTCAAGCTCACGCCGAATCTGGCCCATGCACTGAGCGTTTACGGCGTGGCCCGCGAGCTGTCGGCGCTCACGGGCGCTCCGCTCATGCAACCGGATTTTCCGGCCGTCCGACCGGTGCACGACGACCGGCTGAAGGTCAAGGTTCAGGCTCCCGACCTGTGCGGTCGTTTCTCCGGCCGGATCGTGCGCAACGTCAACACCCGGGCGAAGACGCCGCAATGGATGGTCGACCGGCTGGCGCGTTGCGGCCAGCGCAGCGTCACGGCCCTGGTCGACATTTCCAACTACGTGATGTTCGAATTCGGCCGCCCTTCTCACATCTTCGACCTGGACAAGATTCATGGCGGGCTCGAAGTGCGATGGGGCGCGGCCGGTGAAAGCCTCAAGCTGCTCAACGGCAGCACGGTGACAGTGGACGAGGGCGTCGGCGTGATCGCCGATGATCGACAGGTCGAGTCGCTGGCGGGCATCATGGGCGGTGACTCGACGGCGGTCTCGGACGCCACCCGGAATGTTTATGTCGAAGCGGCCTTCTGGTGGCCTCAGGCCATCCAGGGACGGTCGCGCCGCTACAACTTCTCGACCGACGCCGGCCATCGCTTCGAGCGCGGAGTGGACCCCAGCCTCACAGTGGAACATATCGAGCACATCACCCGACTGATCCAGCAGATCTGCGGCGGCGACGCCGGCCCCATGGATGACCAGGTTCTCAAGCTACCGGAGCAAAGGCCCGTCACCCTGCGGGTGGCCCGCGCCGCAAAGGTGATCGGAATGCCGCTCACCGGCGAGGATTGCAGGGTGGCGCTCGAGCGGCTGGGCCTGGCCGTGACCGCGGGCAATGGGACGCTCACGGTGAAACCGCCGTCGTACCGTTTCGACATCACCGTCGAGGAAGACCTGATCGAGGAGGTGGTGCGCATCGTCGGCTACGACCGGCTGCCCACCTCGCCCCCGCTGGCACCGATCACCGCCAAGCTGCGGCCGGAGTCCCGGCGCAGCGGCTTTGCCGTGCGCCGTTCGCTGGCGGGCCTGGGTTACCAGGAAACCATCAACTTCAGCTTTGTCGAAGCCAGCTGGGAAAGCGACTTGGCGGGCAATGTCGACCCGATCCGCCTGCTCAACCCGATCGCCAGCCAGATGGGCGTCATGCGCTCGTCCCTGCTCGGATCGCTGTTGCAAGCCTTGAAGTTCAATCTCGACCGCAAGGCTGAGCGGGTGCGCGTGTTCGAACTCGGTCGGGTGTTCGTGCGTGATCCTTCAGTGGTGACCACCGACAGCACCGTGCGCGGCATCCACCAGCCCATGCGAGTTGCGGGTTTGGCCTACGGTGACTCCGATGGCCTGCAATGGGCGCGCAAAGGGCAGCCGGTGGACTTCTACGACGGCAAAGGCGACGTCGAAGCGCTGCTGGTTCCGCGCAAGGCACAGTTCAGACCGGCCGTGCATCCGGCCCTGCATCCGGGGCGCTGCGCCAGCGTCTGGCTCGACGGCCGCGAGATCGGTGTCGTCGGCGAACTGCATCCGCGCTGGCGCCAGACCTGGGAACTGGCGCATGCGCCCGTGCTGTTCGAGCTGGACCTGGAAGCCATCGTCAATCACCCGGTCCCGGCCTTCGAGGCGGTGCCAAAATTCCAGCCGGTGCAGCGCGACCTTGCCGTCATCGTAGCCGACACAGTGACGCACGACGCCGTGCTGGAGGCGGTGCGTTCGGCGTCAACCGCCGGACTGCTGCGCGACGCATTCCTGTTCGACGTGTACAAGCCCAAGCAGGCCGCGGCCGGGCTGTCAGCCAATGAAAAAAGCCTGGCGGTTCGCTTGACGCTGGCCAGTAGCGAAGCCACACTGACTGACGAACAGATCGACGGTGCCGTCAAGGCGGTGGTCAGCCGCATCGCCAGCCAGCTCGGGGGCCGCTTGAGGGGATAGCAATGACTGCACGCGCAACAACAATGAAGCAGGAAGACATCATGGACTTCGCCGTCGAGAGCCTGGAAACGCCGGCGTTGACCAAGGCCCAGCTGGCCGAGCTGCTGTTCGAGCAGATCGGACTCAATAAACGCGAGTCCAAGGACATGATCGACGCTTTCTTCGACCTCGTCTCGGACAGTCTGGTCGAAGGCAACGACGTCAAGATTTCCGGCTTCGGCAATTTCCAGATCCGCACCAAGGCGCCACGTCCCGGGCGCAACCCGCGCACCGGCGAAGCCATCCCGATCCAGGCCCGCCGGGTGGTCACGTTCCATGCCAGCCACAAGCTGAAGGAGCAGATCCAGGGCAACGACGTGGACGCCGAGTGAGCTGAAACAACAATTCGGCGGGACCTTGCGATCAGGCTTTGCAGGCCGGGCTGACTTAGAGTAACCTAGCAGCTTTCTCTCGTACAACATTGATTTCAATGGAGAAAGCTCTCCCTTCCATCCCCGCGAAGCGCTACTTCACCATTGGAGAAGTGAGCGACCTCTGCGGCGTTAAGCCGCACGTGCTACGGTATTGGGAGCAGGAGTTCACGCAACTGCGGCCGATGAAGCGCCGCGGCAACCGCCGCTACTACCAGCACCATGAAGTGCTGATGATCCGGCGCATCCGCGACCTGTTGTACGACCAGGGCTTCACCATCAGCGGGGCGCGCAACAAGCTGCAGGAACTGGTTCAGGTCGAGCGCGACAAGCGCCGATCCGGAGAAGTGATGCTCGAGGGTGTCGAAGTGATCGAGGTCGACGACTCGACCTTTTCCGACTTCGAGGACAGCGTTCCGGTGGAAGAGCGCGAATTCATCTCACAGAAATTGCTGTTCGTGCGCCGCGAACTGTTCGAGATCCGCGACCTGCTTTCGTCAACACATTGATGCCTGTCGAGCCGCTGTCTGCGCTGTCCCGGTTATAATCTGCCGCTTGTCGGCGTGTAGCGCAGCCTGGTAGCGCACTTGCATGGGGTGCAAGGGGTCGCGAGTTCGAATCCCGCCACGCCGACCAATCTCTTTCAGCGAAATCAGCGGGTTGCAGCCTTCGGGCCGCAGCCCGTCTTTCTTTGGCCGCAAGCGCAGCGCGCGCACTATCGGGATTCGCTGGTCAAGGCGCCTTCGCGCTGGCCAAGGCGCCTTCAATCAGCGCCTCGGCAAGCACGCGGCGCTCGAAAGCGAACCACACCAGGACCGGCACGAGCGTGGGCAGGATCAGGAAACCAAACTGGTAGCCCGCTGCGATGAAGTTGGTGGCCCATGGACCGAAGCCGGTCTGATCCCGGGTCTCGTTGCCCGCGATCGCTGCCACCTGCATCAGCCACGCGAAACAAATGCCCCATGCCTGGAACGGCACCAGGACCAACAATCCGGCAGGCAGCTTCCACCACAGGCCCCGCGTTCTGGATGCCAGCAGCAAAGCCGCAAGGAGCGGCGCACCATAGGCGTAGACGAGGCCGTGGGCCTCGGGAGCCAGTTCGCCCACGCGGCCACCGCCGGCCCAGACGCGCAGGTGGGTGAGCAGCACCTGGGTGCTGCCGTGGAGTTCGGCGCCGGCTACCCAGGCTGGGAAAGTCGTCGTCATGATCTCTTTCGCCAGCCAGCCTGCGGGCAGCAACATCCATTCGCGCAACGGATACCAGATGGCCAAAGTGAACGCCAACCACAGCAGTGCGCTGGTGGAAAACTTCCGCAGTGAGGTCGCCCCACGCGCCATGAGGCTAGGCCGCCGACGTGGTGTCGGCCAGGCGAAACTGGCCCCGGGTGATCCAGCGCAGCCACACCAGCCAGGCCAGCAGCACGTCCAGCATGATGAGCGCCTGCCAGAGATAGAGATGCGCAAATTCAAAAGCGGGAACGCTCCACCTCACCAGATAGAACAGCGACACGATGCGCACCAGGTTCAAAGCCTGGATGGCCAGGCAACCGATCACCAACCCCGTGATCTTCCAGCGCAGAGCCGCCGGATAGGCCAGCATGGCTGCAGCCAGCATGATGCAAGCCTCGACAGCGTTGCAGCCCGCCTCGATGGCGATGCCGCTGCCGGTGCGCATGTCCTGGAGCACATTGCCGTTGGACATCACGTTCGAATCCAGGAGGTGCAGAACAAAGGCGCTGCAAGAAGCAAGGAACGCCGTCCAGGGCACCACGATCGTCCGCTGAACGGGTGCCGTCAGTTCCGCCAGGAACAGAGCCAGCAGCACCGTGAAGAAGACAGCGAGGAACCGGACCATGGCCAAGTTTAAGGCGGGGCCTGCGCGGCTCGACCCCGAAAGCCGCTCTTTTTTTTGTGGGGCTTGTGCCGGCCTTGCCCATTTGCGCGGGGCGACCGGGAATGGCGCGAGAGGGCACGAATCACTCGGGCCAGGGGTCGTCCCCTTTACCTTTGCGCCACCCCGCATAAAATCCCTGCGAATGGGTGTACCTTTCGATAAACCTCCTGGAGGGCGCTGAAGGCAGTATGACCACCGTCGTTTTCGCGGACCTGGTCGGCAGCACCGGCATTTTCGAGCGGCTCGGCGACGAGACAGCCGGTCGCTTCGTGACCCAGCTCACCGGCGCGCTCAGCACGACGTTCGAGCAGCACCGCGGCCGTGTGGTCAAGCTGCTGGGCGACGGCCTGTTTGTTGTCTTTCCCGCTGAAGACGATGCGGTGGAGGCGTGCATCGCGATCCAGGAATGGCTGCAGAAGAACCCG
The DNA here is from genome assembly GCA_012274225.1 of Comamonadaceae bacterium. Taxonomy (GTDB): domain Bacteria; phylum Pseudomonadota; class Gammaproteobacteria; order Burkholderiales; family Burkholderiaceae_C; genus Ramlibacter. The sequence goes on from JAAOZX010000178.1 coordinate 15,185, forward strand.
GTCTATGCCGGCAGTGGCATTCCGGTCCAGATCCAGATGGGCGTCGAATCCGGCGAGGTGGTGGAGATCGACGGCGACTGCTATGGCGATGCGGTGAACAGCGCCGCGCGATTGGCCGACCTGGCAGGGGCCGATCAGATCCTGGCGACCCAGCGGGTGCGTGACGCGCTGGCGCCATATTTTCGCGACCAGTTGCGCAGCCTCGGTCCGATGTTCCTGCGCGGCAAGTCCGAGGCAACCGAGGTGTTCCGCGTCAACTGGCGCGTGGACCGCGATGACGACGCAACCGTGATGGGCGCGTCCCTCTACAAGGCGGGCAAGGCCAGCTGGCTCGAACTCGCCGGGCCGGGCCGCTCGCTGCGCCTGGATTCCCACGGCGACAAGCTCACCCTGGGCCGCGCCACCACGGCTTCGCTGACCATCAACGACGGGCGTGTGTCGCGCGTCCATGCGACCGTCGAGTGGCGAGGCAGTCATTTCGTTCTGAGCGACACGTCGAGTTTCGGCACCTGGGTGTACATGGGCAATCAGGTCGAGCCGGTGGTGTTGCGCCGCACCGAATGCTACCTGGTCGGGCAAGGCCAGATCTCGCTGGGCTGCGAGCGCGATGCCGAGGCTGCCCCGCTGGTGCTGTTCGCGGTGAAAGCCTGATCGCAACGGGCCCGGCATGGCGCTGGAACTCCGCATCGAAGGCCCCGGCCTCGATGTCGTGCGCCGCCTCGAGCCGGGCCAGCCCGAACTGGTGCTGGGCCGCGGGTCGGAGTGCGGGGTGTGTCTCCCCGATCCCCAGCGCAAGGTGTCACGCAAGCACCTCTCGGTCTGGGTCGAAGCGGGCGAGCTGCATTTCCATGTGCTTTCGGTCGTCAATGGGGTGGAAATGCCCTTTGGCGAGGCACCGCCGGGCGCGCGCGGGGTGCTGCCGGCAGGCCAGACCCTCACCCTGTCTGAATACCGGCTGACTGCGAAGACGGTGCCGGATGCGGCCCGGCACCCCCATCGCGAGGCGATTTTTGACCGTGAGCACTCGGGGTTCGCGCCTTTCGGCGACACCGAAGCCACCCCGCTCATGCCGAGCGATACGGACCTGGCGGCGGGATCGGATGGAGATCCGTTCGGTGAGTGGGAATTCGAAGCCACGTTCCGGCCGCGCGGCCCCCATGCGCGCAGACCGGAAGCTGGCAGCGGCAGTACCGGCACCAGCATCGCGACCGACCTGTCGGCCTTCTTTCAGGGCCTGGGGTTGGACGCTGCCAGCCTCGGCCCTCTGAGCCCCGGTGAGCTGGAAACGATCGGCAAGCTGGTGCGAGTCATGGTGCGGGGTCTGCTGCGGCTGCAGACAACGGCCGCGGGTGTCAAGGAGGACCTGCGCGCCGAGGACCGGACCCTGGTAGGCCGGGATGACAGCAATCCGCTCAAGGCCGATTGGCCGGAGGAAACCAAACTGCGTTACCTGTTTGGCGGCCGCTCCGCGGGCGCGGGGCTGGTTCATCCGGAGCGGGCGCTGCGCGAACTGGTCGAGGAACTGGTGATGCACGAAGTTGCCACCGGCAAAGCCGTGGGGGCCGTGCTCGGTTCCACGCTGGCGGAATTCGACCCCGCGAAACTGAGGGCCGGGCTGCTCGGGGACGGGTTCCACGTTCTTGCGAACACGCGGGCCTGGGACGCCTATTCGCGTTTCTACGAAGAGCAGGCGCGGGACCTGGATCGATGGGCCCAACGCCTGCTGGATCGTTACTTTGCCGAGGCCTATCTGCGGGAAAGCATGCGTATCAGGCGCGAGACAGTGCCCCGCGAGCATTGACGGGCGCCGAGGGGGCACAGGCTAGAATCAGCTTTCCCCTTCACGAGGCGAAGTGTTTTGTGAGTCTTCGAAAGCTTGGCCGTTATGACCTCGTTCGCGTCCTCGGCAAAGGCGCGATGGGAATCGTCTACGAAGGGCGCGATCCCAATCTCGACCGACACGTCGCCATCAAGACGGTGAAGGTGGAGAACCTGTCGGAAGAGGCCGCCGCCGAATACGAAGCGCGTTTCCGCACCGAGGCCCGGTCCGCCGCGCGCCTGCAGCATCCCAACATCGTCAGTGTCTACGACTCGGATCGCGACGGCGACATCGCTTTCCTTGTGATGGAGTACATCCAGGGCGACGATCTGAAGCACCATCTGGACAAAGGGGTGCGGTACTCGCTGGAGCAATCGCTCAAGATGATCCGCGACCTGCTGTCGGCCCTGGATTACGCGCATCGACAGGGGATCGTGCATCGCGACATCAAGCCTGCCAATCTGCTGATCGAACCCGGAGGTCGCGTCAAACTGACCGATTTCGGCGTAGCGCGGATACAGGACTCGGGCGACGCCACCCGGACCCAGGGCACGATGGTCGGCACGCTCAAATACATGTCGCCCGAGCAGGTCCAGGGCCAGAAGATCGACGCGCGCGCCGACCTGTTTTCGGTGGGCGTCGTGTTGTACCAGTTGCTGACCGACAAACGGCCGTTCGACGGCGAGAACGACTTCTCGATCATCCATCAGATCATCGGCCACACACCGCCTCCGCCCAGCTCGTTCAACGCGCGGCTGCCCGCCGCCATCGACGCCGTGCTGGCGCGCGCGCTGGCCAAGAACCGAGACGACCGTTTCGCCAGCGCCCGCGATTTCGCAGCGGCGCTGCAATCGGCAATGCGGCGTGCGGAAGACGCGACTGTGGTGCCGCCCGCCGATCCTTCCCGCAAATCGGGATTCGGTACTTCGACCCACGGTGGCAGCCAGTCGCTGGCAGGGGCCAGCGTCCCCACCACCATCGGATCGACGGTGACTCAGGAAGTGGAGCTGGTCTACTGGAAGGACATCAAGGATTCCGGCGACCCCGAGGAACTGCAGGACTTCCTGTTGAAGTTCCCCGCCGGCATCTATGGCGATCTGGCCAGGCGGCGCCTGCGCAAGCTTACCGGCGGTATGGCCTTCGAAACCACAGTTGCGACGCCGGAAGCGGACGACCTCGAGGCAACCCGGATGCGCGAGCCCACTTCGCCTTCCAAAGTTTCCCCGGGGACCGCGCCGGGCATGGCAGTCGCGCAGCCTGACGCCACGGCATCTGCTCCTGCAGTACCTGCAGTGGCACCGATCGTGGCGGCACCGCTCGTGGCCACGCCGGTGGCCGAGGTGTCGGCGACCGTTGCGGCGCCGGCAACGTCAGACTTTGCGCTGGCCCCGGCTACCGCCGAGCCGGGGAGCACACCGCCGGCTACCGTCTATGCTGATTCAACCGACTCCGGGCCCGGGCGGGCTTTTGCGGCAACCATCCTCGAGCCGCAGGATGCTGAGCGGTCATTGCTTGGCCGCGGGGTCTCGACCCGTGCGGATGAACCGGCCGCCGACGCGCCGTCGGCCGCGAAAGGGTCCGGGGTCGCCGCAGCGGTTCGCCGCAAATCCCGGATGCCGGTGTTGGCGGGCGCGGGTGCCCTGGGCTTGGCTGTCGTTGCCGCGGTGCTGCTGATGACGGGCAAGGGCGGTAGCGAAAAGCCGCTGGCCGGTCCCGCGCCTGGCGCTTCCGCGACCTTGGCTGTGGCGCCGCCGCCCACAGCCCGGCCGGTTGAATCCGGCGCTCCGGCCGCCGCTCTTCCGGACATCGCCACCAAGCCGGTCGCAGTGTCCAGCGTGGCCTCGCCACACCCCGCCGTCAGCGCCGCGCGCCGGTCAACGAGTCCTGCCAGGAGCAAGACGGGCATGGGGGCCGCGCCGCCGGTCGACAACGAGCATCCGCCGATTCCTGCGCCGGCTCCGATTCATGAGGCTCGCGACGAAGCGCCGCCTAGACCCGTGCCGGCGCCAAGTCCGGTGCCACGCGTCAGTCCGGTTGACGTGTGCAAGGACAAGATCTTCCTGATGCGCGAGTTCTGCCTGGCCGAGCAATGCGAAAAGCCCGGCACCCGCAACCATCCGCTCTGCGTCAAGCGGCGCGAAGACGCCAAGCTGCGCGAGGAAAGCAAGGTTCGGAACTAGCGGGGGCCCGGGAGGCATGGCCTGCCCGACTCGCCAAGCATTCAGGCGATGTCGATGGTATGAACCTCGAACCGGCCCTTGCGCCGGTCTTCGAAGTAGCGCAGCAGTGTTTCCCGCACGGTCTTGAAAGCCAGTTCGTCCCACGGGATCTCGTTTTCGGAGAACAGCCGCGCTTCGATCGTTTCATGGCCGGGGTGGAAGCGATCGCTCAGCAGCCGGGCCCGGTAGTACAGATGCACCTGTCCCACCCGGGGCACGCTCAGCACCGTCAGCAGTTCCTCCATTTCGATCTGCGCGCCGGCTTCCTCGTCGGTTTCGCGCGCCGCGCCTTGTGCCGTGGTTTCGCCCAGTTCCATGAAGCCTGCGGGCAATGTCCACTTGCCCCAGCGCGGCTCGATGTTGCGCTTGCACAGCAGGACCTGTTCGCCCCAATACGGGACCGTGCCGACCACGTTCAGCGGGTTTTCATAATGGATCGTGGCGCACGCCGGGCAGACCGCCCGTTCATGCGTGTCGCCGTCGTCGGGCAGGCGGTAGACGACTGCGGTTCCACAGTTCCGGCAGTGCTTGATCGGGCCGCGAATCAGCATAGCCTGCAAGTGTACGAGGGAAAGCAAGCGGCCGAGCCGTGCAGCCGCGCTTGTTCATGTCCGGCGGCTGGTGAGCCGCCTCTGAACCCGCAGGCTCAGGCCACGCGCACGCGCAACTCGCCCAGCCCCGCGATCCCACCCACCAGTGTGTCGCCCGCCACGACCGCAGCGACGCCCTCCGGCGTGCCGGTGAAAATCAGATCGCCGGGCTGCAGTTCCCAGGCCGCCGAGAGATGCTCGACGATTTCGCCCAGGTTCCAGATCAACTTGGCTACCGTGCTGCGCTGCCGGTCCTTGCCATTGACCTGCAGGAAAATTTCCGCCTTGCTGACGTCCCCGGCCTGCGCAACCGGCGTGATCGGGCCGATCGGCGCCGAATGCTCGAAGCCCTTGCCGATGTCCCAGGGCCGCCCCTGCTTCTTCATCTCGCCCTGCAGGTCGCGCCGGGTCATGTCCAGGCCCACGGCGTACCCGAAGAAGTGCTTGTGCGCGTCCGCGGCCTTGATGGTCTTGCCGCCGGTGCCGATCGCCACCACCAGCTCGATCTCGTGATGCAGGCTCTTGGTGAGGCTGGGGTAGGCCATGGTGCCGGTCTCGCCGGCATTGACCGGCACCACCGCGTCGGCCGGCTTCATGAAGAAGAAGGGGGGCTCGCGGCCGGTGAAGCCCATCTCCTTGGCATGCTCTTCGTAGTTGCGGCCCACGCAGTAGATACGGCGCACCGGGAAGCGCTCGGGGCGGCCCACGACGGGCACCGACGGCAGCGGCAGCGGGTTGAAAACGTAGCTCATGACGACCTTTCTTCGTGGTGGATGCCCAGGGCCTGATGCACCGGGCGGTCGGAATAGCTGAAAAGCACGCAGCCGCGTTCCGATGAGAAACGCGCAGTGTGCCACGACGGGATGACGAAATGATCGCGCGGCCCGAAAGCGAAGCGCCAGCTGTTGCCGCGACCCTCGATCACGGCCTCGCCGTTGCCCTCGACCACGCTGTAGACGGCGCCATCGGTCTGCCGCCAGGGTCTGCCGTCGAAGCCGGCAGGCAGTCGCTGCATGAATGTTGCCATCGTCGGCATGGGCGAGCCGCCGGTGAGAGGATTGAGGTACCGCAGCTTGACACCGTCCCAGTCGTCGACCGGGGCGTCTCGCTCCAGGCATTCCAGCGCCTCCCGGCTGCGCGCGTACGGGTAGCTGAAAATCGGTGAAGTGGCGCCGAAGCGCGCTTCGTGACGCACCGGCGCCATGTTGTGGCCATAGCGTGCGAAGCTCGTTCCTTCGATGCGCGAAACCTTCTGGGACTTGCTGGTGTTGTTCTCCGCGAAACCGGCGTCGAAGAAACGGACCATCGGGATGTCCAGGCCATCCAGCCAGACCACCGGCTCGTCGCCCTCGTGCCCATGGTCGTGCCAGGTCCAGCTCGGGGTGATGATGAAGTCGCCCGGATGCATGGTGGTGCGCTCGCCGTCCACAGCGGTGTAGGCGCCCGAGCCTTCGACGATGAAGCGCAAGGCGCTCTGGGTGTGGCGATGGCTAGGAGCTACTTCGCCCGGCAGGATCAATTGCAGCCCGGCGTACAGCGATTGCGTCACCGCCGACTGGCCGCGCAGCGCCGGGTTTTCCAGAATCAGCACGCGGCGTACCGCTTCTTCGGCCGTGATCGCCTCGCCGGCCCGCATCAGAAAGGGCCGCACCGCGTCATAGGACCAAAGAGCCGGTACACACAACGTGGCCGGCTCAGGCGGCACCAGTGCGTGCAGCACTTCCCACAGCGGAGTCAGGTTCAGCGGATCCATCTCGCGGTAAAGCTGCTGGCGCAATTGCGCGGTCGGAAGGGGTGCGTTCATGAAAGTCTCCTGGCCTCTACCACTGGCGGCCGAGATAGGCGCCGCCGGATTCCAGGCGGGCCTGCAGTGAAGGAATGTCGATGTCGGCAGCTGCGCAACCGGCCGACTGAGCCAGGTCGGCCGCGGCGCCGGCGGCCTGGCCCATGACGAAGCAGGCGCCCGTGACGCGAGCCGCCGACTGCGCTTCATGGGTCATCGAGGCGCAGCGCCCGGCGACCCACAGGTTGACCAGCCCCAGCGGCACCGTCATTCGGTAGGGCAAGTGATTGAAGCCGCGGCTCTCCGGGATCTTCGGCCAGCGGAACTCGACGTCGCCTTTGAGGTGCAGTTCCAGCGGCCAGCCGTTGACGCCGACGGTGTCATCGAAACTGGCGCAGTC
>JAAOZX010000179.1 GCA_012274225.1 Comamonadaceae bacterium
GAAGCGGTGTTCGAAAACCGCGACCTGAAAGCCCGCGTCACGCAGGAAGCCGAGCCGATGCTGGCGCCCGGCGGCTTCTTCGCCAGCAACACGTCGACCCTGCCGATCACCGGCCTGGCCAAGGCCAGCCAGCGGCCGGAGAAATTCGTCGGCATCCATTTCTTCAGCTCGGTCGACAAGATGAAGCTGGTGGAGATCATCCGCGGCCAGCAGACCGACGACGAGACCGTGGCCCGCGCCTTCGACTACGTGCAATCGATCGGCAAGATCCCGATCGTCGTCAACGATTCGCGCGGCTTCTTCACCTCGCGGGTGTTCGGCACTTTCGTGATGGAAGGCGCGGCGATGGTCGGCGAAGGCCTGCCCGCCGCGGTGGTGGAGCAGGCGGGCATCCAGGCCGGCATGCCGGTCGGGCCGTTGGCCGTGCTGGACGAAACGGCGCTGTCGCTGTCGGTGCACGTGATGGACCAGACGCGCGCCGACTATCGGGCCGAAGGCAACACCTACATCGCCACCCCTGGCGAGCTGCTGGTGGAGCGCATGGTCAAGGAGTTCGATCGGAACGGCCGCCCGGCCGGTGCCGGCTTCTACGAATACCCGTCGGAAAAGGGCGCCAGGAAGTTCCTCTGGCCCGAACTGAAGAAGCTGTTCGAAAGGCCCGGCATCCGCTGGGACATGGCCGAGCTGAAGGACCGCCTGCTGTATCGCCAGGCCGTGGAAACGGCGCGCTGCCTGTCGGAGAACGTGCTCACCACCGTGCACGACGCCAACATCGGCTCGATCTTCGGCATCGGCTTTCCCGCCTGGACCGGCGGCGCCCTGCAATTCATCTACGGCACCGGCATCGACGCCTTCTGCCAGCGCGCGGCGCAACTGTCGGAAAAGCACGGGCCCGGCTTCGCCCTCACCGCGAAGGTGAAGGACGCCATCCGCGCGCACCAGCCGGCCTGGTGATCGCAGCATGGACGCCTCGCACCCGCTCGACCTCCAGGCCCTGTTCACCGCCCAGCGACAGGCTTTCGCCGCGCAGAGCTTTCCGGTCGCCGCGGTGCGGCTGGAGCGCCTGGAGCGGTTGAAGCGTCTCGTGACCGACAACGAGGACGCGTTGGCGGAGGCCATCTCGGCGGACTTCGGCAACCGCTCGCGCCACGAGACCGCCCTGGCCGAAACCTTCTTCGTGCTGGCCTCGATCGCGCATGCCCGCAGCCATCTGCGCCGCTGGATGAAGCGTCGCCGCGTGGGCACCTCGTTTCACTCGCTGCCCGGATCGAGCTGGATCATGCCGCAGCCGCTGGGCGTGGTGGGCATCGTCAGCCCCTGGAACTACCCGCTGCAACTGGCGCTGGCGCCGGCGGTGGCCGCCCTGGCCGCCGGCAACCGGGTGATGATCAAGCCCAGCGAGACCACGCCGGGGTTTTCCGAGTTGCTCGCATTGCTGGTCGGCCAGCGCTTCGGCGCCGACGAGTGCGCGATCGTGACTGGCAATGCCGACGTCGGCCGCGATTTCGTGCGCCTGCCGTTCGACCATCTGTTCTTCACCGGCTCCACCGAGGTCGGCCGCAAGGTGGCCCTGGCGGCGGCCGCCAACCTGACGCCGGTCACCCTGGAGCTGGGCGGCAAGTCACCGGCGATCGTCGACACCAGCAGCGACCTGGCCGACAGCGCGCGCCGGATTGCCGTCGGCAAGCTGTTCAACGCGGGCCAGACCTGCATCGCGCCCGACTATGTATTGGTGCCGAAGGCGCAGCAGCAGGCCTTCGCCCAGGCATTCACCCAAGCGGTGACCGAGCTGTACCCGACGCTGGAGAACAACCCGGACTACACCAGCGTCGTCGACGACCGGCACTACGCGCGGTTGCAGGGACTGGCGCAGGACGCGCAGATAGCCGGCGCGCAGGTGCTTCCCATCAACCCGGGCGGCCAACCGGAGGACGCCGGTACGCGCAAGATGCGCCCGACCCTGTTGCTCGGCGTGACCGGCGGGATGCGGGTGATGCAGGAGGAGATCTTCGGCCCGGTGCTGCCGGTGGTCGGCTACGAAACGCTCGACGACGCCATCGCCTTCATCAACGCCAGACCGCGGCCGCTGGCGCTCTACTGGTTCGGCCGCGACAGCGCGCATCGGGACCAGGTGCTGCGCCGGACCATCTCGGGCGGCGTCACCGTCAATGACGCCTTGCTGCACATTGCCCAGGAAAACCTGCCCTTCGGGGGCGTCGGCGACAGCGGCATCGGGGCCTATCACGGCGAGTACGGCTTCCGGCTGTTCTCCAAGGAGAAGCCGGTGTTCGTGCAATCGAAGCTGGCGGGCACCTGGCTGTTGCGGCCGCCGTACGGCAAGCTGGCGGCCTCGGTGATGCGCAATCTGCGCCGCATGGTCTGAATCTTCGGCGGGATCGCACCGCCTGGCGGTTGCCCCCTAGGCTGGCGCTAAGGCGCTCCCGCGCCCGGCACTTCCACGCAGACGCTGGAGATCATCCCGCTGCGCTGCGCCAGTGATTCCTCGGGTGTGACCAGCACACGGCCGGTCGCGACGAACAGCGTGCGCCGGTCCGCGCCGCCCAGCATGCAGGCCACCGCCTGGTCCGAAGTGGGAATGCGGTGGGTGATCTCGCCGCCCTCGTGAACGCGCAGCACTTCGCGCGTGACCGGCGACGCCAGCCAGATGGCGCCTTCCGCGTCCAGGCAGATGCCATCGGGACCGACACCCTTGCCGTGCAATTGCGCCCAGATCCGGCGATGGGCCAGGGAGCCATCCGCCTGGACGTCGAACGCGGTCAATCGCTGGCCGTAGCTTTCGCCCACGATCAGGGTCCGGCCATCAGGCGTGAGCACCGTGCCGTTCGGGAAATGCATGTCGGTCGCGACGACCCGGGCAACGCCATCGGGTGTGACCATGATCAGCGAGGTGGCGGCGAACGGCGCCCGCACCTGCAGGTCGAAGCCGAAGTTGCCGATGTAGGCGCGCCCCTGGCCGTCGACCAGCATGTCGTTGCAGGGCGCCGGCGCCAGCGCCGACAGGTCGGCGACCTCGACCAGGGAATCGCCGTCCAGCCGCAGCAGGCGCCGGTCGTTCATGGAGACCACCAGCAGCCGGCCGTCCGGCAGCCAGCCCAGGCCCGAGGGCTGGCCCGGGACCTCGACCACCGCTTCGACCCGGCCGTCCGGTGTCGCCCGGCTGACGCACCGCATGTAGAAGTCCGAAAACCAGAGCGCGCCGTCGTGCCAGCGCGGGCTTTCGGGAAACGCCAATCCCTTGACATAGGGCTGGAGGACAAGCTCTGCAGTCATGGTAAGTTCTGCTCTTCCGTTCTTGTTGAGACCATCCTATGTCATCGAGACGCCTGAAGAATAAAGTTTGCATCATCACCGGAGGTGCCCAGGGCATCGGCC
>JAAOZX010000180.1 GCA_012274225.1 Comamonadaceae bacterium
GCTGGACACCGACCTGCGCCAAGCTCACCTGGGCAAGCCGGTGATCATCGACGAATCCGACGGCGAACTCGACACCTTCGTGCAGGCGCGCGAGCGCGGCTACCTCGGCGTGTCCTCCAAGACCTGTAAGGGCTTCTACAAGTCGCTGCTCAATGCGGCGCGCTGCGCCCACTGGAACGCGCAAGAAGCGAGCGCGCGCTATTTCATGTCGGCCGAGGACCTCACCACCCAGGCCGGCCTCTCGGTGCAGCAGGACCTGGCGCTGGTCAGCCTGCTGGGCATAGGCCACGTCGAGCGCAATGGCCACTATTACGTCAACGGCATGGCGGCCCAACCGGACAGCGAACAGGATGCCTTTCTGGTCGCGCATCCCGACCTGTACGAGCGCAGCCATGGCGCCGTGCGCTTGAAGATTCGGGGCGGCCGAATCGCGCTGGGTTCACTGCAATGCAGTGGCTATGCCAGCGCGGCGCTGCCGGACTTCGCGGCGATGAAGGCCACCTGATCTCGTGGCTGCCCAGCGCCGACTTCAGCTAGCGACAAAGAGCGGGTTTTGATCCGCAGGTGTGAGTGGTCCGGCGCAGGCCGCGGTCGGCAGGTAGGCTTCGCCTTTGCGGACACGGCGACCTCCGCTGTCGATTCACCAAGTCCGTTCTGAGTTGCGAATGTGGCGGCGCTTGCATCCACTGCCAGCAATTCCTGGATGGCGGCGACTACCGATACATCGATAGCGCGAGGGGTGGAAATGAGCACGGCTGAGTCGCCAGTGCACGCACCGGCCGAGTGATTACCTGCGGGCACGCACTGTTCAAGCTCGGTTGCGGCCGGTTACTCCGGCTCGATGCCGGCCGCCTTGATCACCTTGCCCCACTTCAGCGTTTCATCGGCCTGGAACTTCGTCAGTTCGGGCGACGTGGTGGTCCAGGCCTGGGCGCCGCTGGTCTCGAAGAAGGCCTTTGCCGCCGGGCCGTTGACGGCATTGACCAGCAGCTCCCTCAGCTTCACGACCACCGGCGCCGGTGTTCCCGCCGGCACGTAAGCAGCGAACCAGTAGCTCATGTCGTAGCCCTTGACGCCGGCTTCTTCGATCGTCGGCACTTCTGGCAGGATAGGGATGCGGTGCGTCGTCGAGACGCCCAGCGCGCGAAGCTTGCCGCTCTTGATCTGCGGCACACCCGTGGCGGTGTCTGTGATCATCATGTCGACCTGTCCGCCCAGCAGGTCGGTGAGCGCATTCGGATTGCTCTTGTACGGGATATGCAGGATCTCGGTGTGACTGAGCTGCTTGAACATCTCGCCGGCAACCCGGCTGGACGAGCTGCCGCTGGCGAAGCTGAGCTTGCCCGGATCCCTGCGCGCCTTGGCCAGCAGGTCAGCCACGCTCTTGTAGGGCGAGTCGGCCCGCACCACCAGCACCTGGCCGCCCTTGCCGAGGCCGGTGACCGGCGCGAAATCCTTGACCGGGTCGTAGGGCAACTTCTTGTACAGGTGCTCGTTGGCCGCATGGGTGGTGTTGGTCGTGATCAGCACCGTGTAGCCGTCAGGGGCCGTCTTCGCCACCTGCTGCGCGGCGATCATGCCGCTGGCCCCCGCCTTGTTGTCGACCACCACCGCCTGCTTGCTCTGCTGCGTGATGGAGATGCCCAGGGCCCGCGCCAACTGGTCGGTGGCGCTGCCAGCGGCGAAGGGGACCACGAAAGTGAAAGGCTTTTCGGGGTAGGTGCCCTGCCCCCAGGCGGCGGACGTCGTCAACGCGGCCGCGGTCAGTGCCAGCAAGAGGGCGCGTCGGGGAAATCGGTTCATGGTTTGTCTCCAGTGTGTGAGTGGGGGTGATGGTCGCCGCGCAGCAGCGGCAACAGGGATTCGGGCACGGCCAGCGGCAGGTCCAGCAGCAGGAAGGCCAGCGCCTTGCCGTGGCTGTCCAGGTTCAGCGCGTCGTTGACGCCGCCGTCGAGCACGTCGTCCAGCACGAAGTTCATGGCGTGCAGGCGCGGCAAAAGATAACGCGCCACCCGGCTGGGTCGGCGGTCGGCGAACTGCGCCGCCACTGCCTGCTCGGTGACCTGTTCCACCAGCAGCGGGTACAGGTCCGGATGCCAGGCGACGACACTGATGTTCGAGCGGTTGCCCTTGTCGCCGGTGCGGCCGTGGGCGGCGTGGATCAGAGGGATTTGCACGCTGCGCATGATGGGTTCCTCATTCGACGAACTCGAAGCGGGCCGGCACGAGTTCGCGCGCCAGGGCACAGGACACCGTGCCCAGGCGCGCGCGCAGCCCGGTTCGCACGCCGCCGCCGCCCGCGGGTCCACAGGTGTAGAGGGCCGTCACTTCGCGCGGCAGCCGTTGTGCCACTGATCGGTCGGGATGGTTCATGGCCACGCGCAGCCGCACATCGCGGGATTGCCCCACCGGCTGCGCTGCCAGCCAGCGGCCGGCATCGTCGCCGAACACGCTGGCGACGCCGAGCAGGTCGATCCGCAGCGGACCGCAGCCAGCCAGACGCTCCTGCAGGACCTGCGCAGCGAGCCGTGCACGGGCCTCGGCACCGCGCCCGGCGTAGGAGATTTCGCCCTCGGCCAGCCAGCCGTGTTCGTGGAACACGTTGACCTTCAGCGCGGCCGGCCGCTCGTGCCCGCGCACACCCGTCAGGCGCACCTCGTCGGTTCCTGACCGCGTCACTTCCGCTTCGGTGATGTCGGCCACGACGTCCGGGGTGAGATAGGCCGCCGGGTCATGCACTTCGTACAGAACCTGTTCCTTGACCGTGTGCTCGTCGACGCAACCCCCAGTGCCATCGGCCTTGGTGATGATGCAATTTCCCTCCGCGTCGATCTCGGCGATCGGGAAACCGACGTGCGCCAGGTCGGGCACGTCCTTGTAGCCCGGATCGGCGTAATAGCCGCCGGTAACCTGGGCGCCGCACTCCAGCAGATGGCCGGCCATGGTCGCGCGGGCGACGCGGGTCCAGTCGTCTTCGACCCAGCCATAGTGGGCGAGCGCCGGACCCACCGTCAGCGACGGGTCGGCAACCCGGCCCGTCACCACGATGTCGGCGCCGGCCCGCAGGGCGGCGGCGATCGCGTCCGCGCCGAGGTACGCGTTGGCGCTGACGATCGCCAGCCCGGCAGCAGCGGGGCCGAGCGCTCGCATCAGCGCCTCCCGATGCTCCGGCCCTGACACGTCGTCGCCGACGACTACGGCAATGCACGGTGCACGCAGCCCTTGCTGGCGCGCCAACGCCAATATGCGCTGAGCTGCGGCGCGCGGGTTGGCGGCGCCGAAATTGCTGACGATGCGGATGCGGTGCGCGAGGCAGCGTGCCAGCACCGGCGCGACCATTTCGTCGAGCAGCGGCTCGTAACCGGCATCCGGATCGCCCCGGCGCGCGAGCTGGGCCAGGGCGAGCGTGCGCTCGGCCAGGGTTTCGAAGATCAGCACCGATGGGCCGCCCCGGCGCACCAGGGTGTCGACCACCGCGTCAGCGGCGTCGGTTCGGTCGCCCGAGAAGCCGGCCGCGCAGCCGACCTTCAGTGTCTCCATGTGTTGCAGTCCTGGACACGCCGCAGGGCCGATGGGCCGCTTTGCCGGTGTGCGAAGGGAAGTGTAGGGGTCGCCTTCTATTTGAAGAATCGCATTTTTTGGATAGAGTGATCGAAAATGCAGATAACCGACCTCAACGTTTCCACGCGGCAGGTGAAGGCCTTTCTCGCCCTGGCCGAGCAGAAGAATTTCACCCGCGCGGCCCATCAATGTCATCTTTCGCAGTCGGCGTTCAGCACGCTGATCCGCACGCTCGAGGACGCGATATCGATCCGCCTGTTCGATCGCGACACGCGCAAGGTCGAACTGACACCGGAAGGCCGGCTGTTCCTGGCCGGGGCGTCGCGCCTGCTGGATGACTTTCGAGCGGCCCTATCCGACCTCGGTGAGCACGCCGCTCGCCGGCGCGGCCGGGTGGCGCTGGCGGCGCTGCCCTCGCTGGCCGCGGGCTGGCTGCCCGACATCCTCGCCGAGTTCCGCGCGCACTATCCGGGGATCGAGCTGGACGTGGCCGACGAGTTGTCGGAGAGCTGCGTCGAGCGGGTGCGCAGCGGCCGGGCCGACTTCGCGCTGGCGGCCGTGCGGGCGACCGCGCCCGAACTGCGCACCGACCGGTTCTGCAGCGACCGCTTCCACCTGGTGTGCCGCGCCGACCATCCGCTGGCCGCCCGCCGCAGGCTCACCCTGGCGGAACTGGCCGAAGAGCCGTTCGTCCACCTGGCCCGCAACAGCAGCGTGCGCCAGCACATCGAGGCGGCCATCCGCCCCTTGCAGATGAACCGGGTGATGGAGCTGGAGCAACTCAGCACCGTGGCGGGCATGGTGCGTGCCGGCCTGGGCATCACGGTAGTGCCTTCATTGACACTGTTCCACTTCGAGCATCCCGACCTGGCGACGCGGCCGCTGAACGCGCCGGGCCTGAGGCGCGACATCTTCGTCATTCGCTGGCGAGGCCGCAGCCTGTCCAGCGCGGCGCAGGCACTGCTGGAATTTCTGGTGGCCCGCAAGCCCAAGGTTGGCGCTGCGGTGCGGTAGGCGCCAGGGCCCGGCGACCGCGATCGGGTCTGCCGCCCTAACTCTTCCAGCGCAGCACGAGTGCGTCCAGCCTGCGCGCCGTCTCGATCAACAGCGCGCGGCTGGCGTGATGCAGCGGTGGCCAGGGGTGGCGCGGCGCTTCGCAGGCAATGACGCCGCCTTCCTTCATCAGCGCCTTGGCCGCGAGGAAGCCGCACTGGCGGTTCTCGATGTTGATCAGCGGCAGCCATCGCTCGTAGGCGACGATCGCATCGTCGCGGCGGCCGGTCGACCAGGCGTCCAGGATCGTGCGGATGCCGTCCGGGTAGCCGCCCCCGGTCATCGCGCCGGTGGCACCGGCTTCCAGGTCCGGCAGCAGCGTGATGGCCTCTTCGCCATCCCAGGGGCCTTCTATCGCTTCGCCGCCCAGCCGGATCAGCTCGCGCAGCTTGGCGGCGGCGCCCGCGGTTTCGATCTTGAAGTACGCGACGTGTTCGATTTCGCGCGCCATGCGCGCCAGGAACTCCGCCGACAAGGGCGTGCCCGCTGCCGGCGCGTCCTGCACCATGATCGGGATGTCGACCGCGTCCGACAGGCGCTGGTAGAACTCGAAGCTTTGGCGCTCCGGCACGCGGAAGGTTGCGCCGTGGTAGGGCGGCATGACCATCAGCATCGCGGCGCCCATCTGCTGCGCACGCTTGGATCGCTCGGCGCACACCCGGGTCGAAAAATGCGTGGTGGTCACGACGACCGGGACCCGCCCGGCGACATGCTCGAGGATCGTGCGGGTGAGGATCTCGCGCTCGTCGTCGGCCAGCAGGAACTGCTCCGAGAAGTTGGCGAGGATCGCCAGCCCCTGCGAGCCGGCGTCGATCATGAAATCGACGCAGCGTTTCTGGCTGGCGAGGTCGAGCTCGCCGGATTCGGTGAAGGTGGTTGGGACCACCGGGAACAAGCCCCGGTAGCGTGCGGGTGATTGGTTGCCCATGACGTGTCGCCTCGCTTGCGGAGTCAGCCGATGACGTTGAAGTCGCGCAGGTACTCGGAGCGCAACTTCAGCCCCAGCCCCGGGGTGTTGTCATCGAGCTGCAGGAAGCCGTTCTCGGCCACCGGCTCGCCTTCGAAGATGTAGTAGAAGAGTTCGTTGCCCACCTCCACGTCGAACATCGGAAAGTATTCGCTCATGGGGCAGTTGAGGCTGCTCATGGTGAGGTGGTAGTTGTGCATCTGGCCCGCATGCGGGATCACCGGCACCGAGTAGGACTCGCACAGTGCGTTGATCTTGTGCGCCATCGTGATGCCGCCCACGCGGTTGGTGTCGTACTGCACCACCGACACGGCCTTGCGCTCCAGCAGCTGCTTGAATCCGTACAGTGAGAACTCGTGCTCACCGCCGGATATGGGGATGCTGGTGAGCTGGTTCAATTCCGCATAGCCATCGATGTCGTCGGCGATCACCGGCTCCTCGAGCCAGCGGGGCTGGAATTTCTCCAGCTTGGGCAGGATGCGCTTGGCGTACTCCAGGGTCCAACCCATATAGCATTCGAGCATGAGGTCGTTGTCATAGCCGATCACTTCGCGCACGGCCTCCACCGACTTGAGGTTCTCCAGGACGCCCTGCTGGCCATGAGCCGGTCCATAGCCGAAGCGCATCTTGAAGGCGCGGAAACCCTGCTTCAGGTACTTCCCGGCCTCGTTCTGCATTTCCTTCAGGTCGGTGCGGTACAGCTTGCTGTAGTAGCACGGGATCTTTTCCTTGGTGCGCCCGCCCAGCAGCTTGAACACCGGCTTGCCCACCGACTTGCCCAGGATGTCCCAGATGGCGATGTCGACGCCCGAGATGGCCGCCATGCCCACGCCTTTGCGGCCCCAAGCATGCGTCGCGCGGTACATGCGCTGGTTCAGGTACTCGTAATCCCACGGGTCCTGGCCGATCACCAGCGGCGCGAGATATTCGTCGATGATCGCCTTGGCGATGCGCGGCGCGAGCGCCACGTTGCCCAGGCCAACGATGCCATCGTCGGTCTCGACTTCCACGACGGTCCAGCCGTGAAAGCGGAAGGTGTTCATGGTGTCCTTGCCGGCGGCGTGCCGGCTGGCCGGGTTCCGGTAGACCAGGTCCATGGCGTTGGAGCAGAAGTTGCCCTGCGGCGGAACGGTCTTGCCTTTCCATTCGTAGACGCGGGCGCGAACCGATTTGATTTTCATGATGAGGTCTTCGGTTGGTGTTGGCTCATTCGGCAGGCGATCACGAAGGCGTTCGCGGTGGCCTGCAC
>JAAOZX010000181.1 GCA_012274225.1 Comamonadaceae bacterium
GTATCGAATCAGCAGCGCACCCGGCGCCCTGTAGGACGAAACGCTACTTGCCGAGCAGTCCGCGCAGGCCTTCGCCCAGCCGGTCGCCGATGCGCGCGCCGGCGCCGGTGCCCACCCCCGGTGCGATCAGGGTGCCGATGGCCGCGCCCAGCAGCGCGCCCTGGGTAAGCATCACCGAGGGCGACTCCAGCGTGCCGCCCACCGCCAGCGGTACCGCGATGGCACCGGCCGCGGCCCGGGCGGCGAGATCGACCGTGATGCGCCCGCTCAGGCTGTGGTTGGGCGCCATCGCCACGTTGCCGGTGGCCGACAACTGTCCCGAGATGGCGACCAGATTGTTCAGTTCAACGCTGCGGCCATGGGTCACCAGAATCCCGGCGAAGGCGTCGATCGGCGTTTCGCCGCCGCGGGTCATTCCCGCCGTCTTCGCGGCCTGCACCAGATCGATGCCGTGCAGCACCGCATGGCGCACCGTGAAGTGGGTCTGGCTCTGGAGCGTGTCGACGATCGCGCCGGGGCCGCCGACTTCGGCGCGCAGCGTGGTCTGGCCGTCCAGGCGGCCGGTGAGCGTGCGGCTGCGCTCGGTCAGGGCCGAGAGCTCCACGTTGCTGGTCGCCAGTTGCGCGCTGACCACCGACATTCCCCTGGCGCCGGACTGAGCCTGGATCGGGCCCTTGACGGTGCCGCCGCCGATGTCGGCCTGCATCAGCCATTGACCGTTGCCGCGCGTCAATGAAGCGCGCGCGCCCTGGAGCCGGCCTTGTCGCACGTCCACCTCCACCGACCCGGGCAATCCCCCGGGATCGAGCCGCACCTGCGCGTCCACTGTGCTGCTGCCGCCCATGGCATAGACCCAGGTCACGTGGTCCAGGACGACGCGGCGCGGCCACAAGCCGGGCCCGGACCCGCCGGAGTCGGCGCTGCCGTCGGGCCTGGCACCGCGCTGCCTCTTGTCCAAAGCCGCGGCGATCGCGGCCAGCGCCTGCTGGGGCATCACCGCGTTGCGCACCCGCAGCGTCGCGATCTCGCGCCGGCCCTGCAGCAGGGGCAGCCAGGACGGCCGCGCCTCGACGCGCTCCAGGGACAGCGGCGGCTGGCTCTTCACCTGCACCTGCTCCAGGGCGACCGCCGGCAGGGGCCACAGGTCCACCGAAACGCGCCCCAGTTCCACTCGCACACCAAGCGCCGCCGACAACTGCTGCGCCACGCGGCCACGGAAGTCGGCACTGCCAACCCACTGCTGGAGCGCCACGGCCACCGCCGCAAGCAGCAGCACCAGGACCAGCAGGATCGCCGCCAGCCATTTCCAGATCCGCTTCATGACGCCATTGTCGCGGCCTCCAGCAAGAAAGTCGTGCAGCCGCTAGCATCTCCCATTCCGTTTACTGCAGCGAAAGAAACCCATGAAGCTCTACTACTCGCCGGGCGCCTGCTCTCTGTCGCCCCACATTGCACTGCGCGAAGCCGGCCTGGCTTTCGAGCCGGTGTTGGCCAGCACCAAAAGCCACAAGTTGCAGGACGGCACCGACTACTACGGCATCAATCCGCTCGGCTACGTGCCGCTGCTCGAACTCGACGACGGCACCCGCCTGCGCGAAGGCCCCGCCATCGTGCAATACATCGCCGACCAGGCACCGACGAAGAACCTGGCGCCGGCCAATGGCACCTTGCCGCGGTACCGGCTGCAGGAGTGGCTGACCTTCATCGGCACCGAGATCCACAAGACCTTTTCCCCGCTGTTCCAGCCGGGCATGCCGGACGAAGCCAAGAAGCTGTTCCGCGAGAAGCTCCAGGCGCGCTTCCAGTGGGTCGACAGCCAGCTCGCCGGCAAGGACTATCTGCTGGGCCAGCAGTTCAGCGTTGCCGACGGCTATCTCTACGTCGTCACCCGCTGGGCCAAGGCGATGAGCATCGACATCTCCTCGGCCGCCAATCTCGCGGCCCACCATGAGCGGGTCGGCGCACGGCCCGCGGTGCAGGAAGCGCTCAAGGTCGAAGGGCTGCTGGGCAAGTAACCTAGGGCCGCGACCCCGGTTGCCAGTCCAGCGGGCGCTGCCGCCAGGCCAGCACCGAACCCAGGCCCAGCGCCGTGGCCGAGAACAGCAGGCCGCGCGAGAGCCCGCCAGGGCCGTCGGCGATCCAGCCGATCGCGGTCGGGCCGGCAATCTGGCCGGCCGCGAACACGATGGTGAAAGCGCTGATGCCGGCCGGCCAGTCGGCCGCCGGCAGGTTGTGGCGCACCAGCGCGGTGGTCGATGCCACCACCGACAGGAACACGCCGCCGAACAACAGGCCCGACAGCAGCAGCAGCGGCCACGCGGCGGTCAGTGCCGGGACTCCAGTGGCAATCGCGAGCAGTCCATTGAGAATGGCCAGCGCCTCGCCGCCCCGGAAGCGATCGAGCAAGCCGGCCCAGATGCGCGACGAGGCCAGCACCGCCAGTCCCAGCAAAGCATAGAACCATGTGATCCGCGCCGGCCCTTCGCCCTGCTCACGCAACAGCGCGATCACAAAGGTCATGTAGCCGATATAGCCGACCCCGAACAGGGCGTAGCCGGCCAGGGCCGGGGCGAACCGGCACCAGCCAAAGCGCCGTTGCGGCAGTGCGGCCGCTGCGGCAGCTTGCTCCATGCGTTGCAGCGTGCGCGCCGGCCATATCAAGACAACCGTGGCGGCCAGGCAAGCCAGCGCCAGCCCCCACCACGCCCAAGTCCAGCCATGAGGGCGCGTCCCGGCGGCCGCGAGCAAGCGCGGCACCAGCAGCGCCGAAAGCACGATGCCCAGACCGCAGCCCCCGTAGTAAAGGCCCAGCAGCAAACCGCCGCGCCGGGGCTGCAGCGCCACCAGACGGGCCGCCAGCACGCTGCCGGCAATCAACAGGAAGGCGCTGGCGACGCCCGCCAGCACGCGCTGCAGCAACAGCGGGGCGGCATCGGTGAAGAATCCACTCAGGCCCATGAACAGGCTGGCAAATGCCGAGCCGGCGAGCAACAGGCGCGATGCCCCGACCCTGCGCAACAGCATGGGCGAGAACAAAGCACCCAGCAGGTAGCCCACCGCGTTGGCCGTGTTCATGGCGCCGGCCAGGGTATAGGACCACTGCAGATCGGCCCGCATCGGCGGCAGCAACAGGCCGTAGGTGAACCGGGTGATTCCCAGCGAGACTGCCGCGGCCAGCGACAAAGCCAGCGCGAGGCCCAGCAGGGAGCGATCGGTCGTGCCATCGGTCGAGCAGGCTGCGGGCGGCATGGATCATTGTCGGGCAACTTTTTGAGCTAGCGCAAAGCGCATCGTCTTGTGCCGGCAAGGCTTCTCTTTACTGACTAACCTCATTCAGGCGGCAACCGCCGCGCGCCAAGGAGCCCTGCAATGACCAGCCTGTTCGATCCCATGCCTTTGGGAATACTTCATTTGCCCAACCGCGTCGTCATGGCGCCGCTGACGCGCAATCGCGCGCCGGATGCGATCCCCACCGCGCTGATGGCCGAGTACTACGCGCAGCGCGCCAGTGCCGGCCTGCTGATCACGGAAGCCACCGCCATCAGCGCGCAGGGCCAGGGGTATGCCGATGTCCCCGGCCTGTACGGGGTGGAGCAACTCGACGGCTGGAAGCGCGTGACCGAAGCTGTGCATGCCCGCAAGGGCCGGATCTTCGTGCAGCTCTGGCATGTCGGCCGCGTGTCGCATCTCGACCTGCAGCCCGACGGGCAGAAGCCGGTGGCGCCGTCGGCGATCACGGCCCGCACCAAGACCTATCTCATCAAGAACGGCGTCGGCTCGTTCGTGCCCACTTCCGAACCACGCGCCTTGCTGAGCGAGGAACTGCCCGGGATCGTGCACGACTACCGCCACGCGGCTCGCCATGCGCTGAGCACGGCCGGCTTCGACGGCGTCGAAGTGCACGGCGCCAACGGCTACCTGCTGGACCAGTTCCTCAAGACCGGCGCCAACCGCCGAGCCGACGACTACGGCGGCTCCATCGAGAACCGCGCGCGGCTGATGCTCGAAGTGATGCGGGCGGTGGTCGGTGAAGTGGGTGGCGCGCGCACCGGACTGCGGATTTCACCGGTCACGCCGGCCAACGACATCGACGACGAGAATCCGCAGGCGCTGTTCGAATACCTGATGAAGCAGTTGGCACCGATGGGGCTGGCCTACCTGCACGTGATCGAGGGCGCGACCGGCGGCCCACGCGACATCGCCGACCGGCCGTTCGATTACCGGGCGATGCGCGAGACCTACCGCGCAGCCGGCGGCAAGGGCGCCTGGATGGTCAACAACGGCTACGACAAGGTGCTGGCCGAACGGGCCCTGGCCGAGGGCGCCGACCTGGTGGCCTTCGGCAAGTTGTTCATCGCCAACCCCGACCTGGTGCAGCGACTGCGCAATGACGCGCCGCTGAATCCGCCGGACAAGGCTACCTTCTACGGCGGTGGAGCGCATGGCTACACCGACTACCCGGCCTTGCGCGCTGCCTAGCGGCGTTGCGGCGCCTGGCGCCGCGGGCGGAGCCGCAGTCGTGCGATTTGTGGGGCCATGGTTTCACACCGCGCCGACCCCGATCGGCGCCGGGGTCTTCAGGACGATGCGGGTGAACAGATCCTCGTAGTGCGCTTCGCGCACGCCGCCGGCCAGCGGGTCGCGCGAGTCCTCGAACACGGCGTCGAGCTCGCTCCAGTCCGGCGCAGTCAGCAAGCGGGCAGCGGCCGGCAGCAACTGGGTGTCTTCGATCCGCATGTGTTCCAGGTAGAACCGCACATAGTCCCGCGCGCACTCCACGAACGGCAGCCGCCGCGTTTCACCAATCAACTCCCAGGCCAGCAGCATGTGCTGCAGTTCGCGCACATTGGCCTCGCCGTTCATATGATCGGCCTCGAGCTGGTGGATGACCGGCAGCAGTTCCGGCGCCACCCGCGCCAGCTTGGGAAACAGGTGATTGGACTCCTTGGGGTGGTGCCTGCGCTCGGGAAACTCGTCGATGTAGAACAGCATCGCGCGCAGCGCGTCGAAGAAGTGGCCGGGCTGTTTATCCGGGCCGCGTTCGATCATCATCGTCAGCGAACGCAGCACGGCGGCCATGGCGGCGTGCTCCTCGCGGAGGATCTGCAGGGTCGTGTTGGAATGGGACGGGGCCTTCATGCATGAAAGCTTGGCACCCCGGCGGCGCCACCCTGTTGATCCACGTCAACGGGAACCGAGCCGCCAGCGCTTGAGCAGCAACGCGTTCGACACCACGCTCACGCTCGACAGCGCCATCGCGGCGCCGGCCACCACCGGGCTCAGGTAGCCCAGCGCCGCCAGCGGAATGCCGGCGACGTTGTACGCGAAGGCCCAGAACAGGTTCTGCCGGATCTTGCGCACCGTCTGGTGCGAGATGTCGAGCGCGCCGCCAACCAGCGCGACATCGCCGCGCATCAGCGTGATGCCGGCCGCGTGCATCGCGACATCGGTGCCGGTGGCCATCGCCATGCCCACGTCGGCCGCCGCCAGCGCCGGTGCGTCGTTCACCCCGTCGCCCACCATGCAGACCCGGTGTCCGCCCTCCTTCAGCTGTGCCACCTTCGCCGCCTTGTCGCCCGGCAGCACCTCGGCCAGCACTTCCGATTCCTGAAGCCCCAGGCGCCGGCCCATCGCCAGGGCTGCAGCCCGGTTGTCGCCGGAGATCATCACGATGCGCAGGCCGCGTTGGCGCAGCGCCGCCAGCGCCTCGCGGGCGCCCGGCTTGGGCTCGTCGGCGAAAGCCATCAGCGCAAGCGGCGTCAATCCCTGGGTGCTGCGTTCCAGCATCGCCGACACGGTCGCGCCCTCCGCCTGCAGGCGCTGGAGTTCGGACGCCAGCGGGCCCAGGTCCACGCCCAGTTCGTCCATCCAGCGCAGGCTGCCGATCAGGTAGCTGCGCACGCCCACTTCGCCTTCGCTGCCGCGCCCCGGCACCGCCCGCACTGACTCGGGCTGCGCGATCGCCAGGCCACGTTCCGCGGCCGCCGCCTGCACCGCCCGCGCCAACGGATGTTCGCTGCCGCTTTGCAGCGTGGCCGCCGCGGTGAGCGCTTGCGCTTCATCGACACCCAAAGCCGTGACGAACGCGACCAGCCGCGGCCGGCCCACGGTCAAGGTCCCGGTCTTGTCGAACGCCACTGTGTCGATCTGGTGCGCCAGCTCGAGCGCCTGCGCGTCCTTGATCAGGATGCCGTGGCGGGCGGCCACACCGGTTCCCGCCATGATCGCCGCCGGCGTGGCCAGGCCCAGCGCGCAGGGACAGGCGATCACCAGCACCGCGACGGCACGGATCAGCGCGGTCTCCAGCGGCGCGCCGGCCCACCACCAGCCGAGCAGTGTCGCCAGGCCAATCAACAGCACCACCGGCACGAACACGGCCGAGACCTGGTCCACCATGCGCTGGATCGGCGCCTTCGCAGCCTGCG
Organism: Comamonadaceae bacterium; assembly: GCA_012274225.1. Classification (GTDB taxonomy): domain Bacteria; phylum Pseudomonadota; class Gammaproteobacteria; order Burkholderiales; family Burkholderiaceae_C; genus Ramlibacter. Next base: position 6,426 of record JAAOZX010000181.1, read on the forward strand.
CGTCTTCCACCAGCCGGATGATCTGCGCGAGCACGGTCTCCTGACCCACCGCGGTCACCGACATCACCACCCGACCGTCACCGTTGATGCTGCCGCCGGTGAGTTTGGCGCCCTCGGCCTTGGCCACCGGCAGCGGCTCGCCGGTGAGCATGGATTCGTCGACCTGGGTCTGGCCCTGCGCCACCAGCCCGTCGGCCGGCACCCGCTCGCCCGGCCGCACCACCAATCGGTCGCCTTGCAGCACCTCGGCCACGGGCACATCGGTTTCAACGCCGGTTTTCGCCAGCACATGGGCGATCTCCGGACGCAGCGCATGCAGGGCGCGGATCGCCGCGGTGGTCTGCCGCTTGGCCCGCGCTTCGAGCCATTTGCCCAGCAACACCAGCGTCACCACCACCGCCGAAGCTTCGAAGTACAGATGGCCGCTGCTCGTGCCCAGCCACAGCCACATCGACAAGCCCCAGCCGGCGCTGGTGCCGATCGCCACCAGCAGGTCCATGTTGCCGGCCAGGGCCTTGACCGAGTGCCAGCCGGCCTTGTAGAAACGCGCGCCGAGGATGAACTGCACCGGCGTCGCCAGCAGGAACTGCAACCAGGCCGGCAGCATCATCCAGTGCGCGCCCAACAGTTCGCCGACCATGGGCACCACCAGCGGTGCCGACAACACGATGCCGGCGGCCACCGGGGCGAAGCCGGCCCAGGGCGACCGTTCTTCGTCGATCGACGCCTCGGCGGAACGCGGCTCGTAGCCCGCGTCGCGCACCGCCCGGCGCAGCCGCGCCTCCATCTGGCCCGACGGCTCGAAAGTGATCCGGGCCGACTCGGTGGCCAGGTTGACACTGGCCTGCTGGACACCGGGCACCTTGCGCAGCGCCTTCTCCACGCGTCCTACGCACGAGGCACAAGTCATTCCGCCAATGCCGATATCGAGCAGGGTGGGTGCGGTGGTGGTGGTGTTCATGACGGAATGATCGACCTTGCCATCATGTCAATGTCAAGCCTTGATCTGCGTCAACCCCAAAATGGATAGGGGCACCGGCCCTGCCCTTGACCTTCCCATGGTGACAAGGTTCAGGCTATGCTTTCCTTCAACCGACTCAGGAGCAAGCATCATGAACCAGACCTTCAACGTGCAGGGAATGACCTGCGGCCATTGCGAAAAGGCCGTCACCCAGGCGGTGCAGTCGGTCGATCCGCAAGCCAAGGTGACCATCGACCGGCCGGCCGGCAAGGTCGAGGTGCAATCCAGCCAGCCGCGCGAAGCCATCGCTCACGCGATTGCCGAAGAAGGCTATCCCGTCACCGCATGAGGTCCTTATGAACGCAGCAGCTTTGGCCTGGCCGGTGAACATCGGCATGGCGTCGCGCATGTCCGGCGTGACGCCCAAGATGATCCGCCATTACGAATCGCTGGGCCTGCTGCCCTCCGTGGGCCGCACCGACAGCGGCTACCGCCAGTACAGCGAGGCGGAGATCCACACGCTGCGCTTCATCAAACGCTCGCGCGAGCTCGGCTTTCCGATCAGTGACATCGCCGAGCTGGTCGGGCTGTGGCGCAACCGGCGCCGGGCCAGCGCCAACGTCAAGCGCATCGCGCAACAGCACGCCGACGAGCTCGGGCTGCGCATCGAGGCCATGCAGGCGATGCAGCGAACCTTGCAGCACCTGATCCACTGTTGCCAGGGCGACGAGCGGCCCGACTGCCCGATCCTGGACGACCTGGCGGGGTTGCACGACACGGCCGCTGCCGCTGCCATCGCGGCTGCCGCCGCCCATGCCTGATCCGGCGGCGCTGTATCCGGCGCTGGCGAGCGTGTCGCCGCGCTTGTCGGATCTGGGAGCTGCCGCACTGCCCATCACGGTGGCGGCCGGCACGATGCTGTTCGGCGAGCGCCAGCCATGCAAGGGCTTTCCGCTGGTGCTGGAGGGCGAAGTGCGGGTCTCGCGGTCTTCGGCCGACGGGCGCGCGCTCGAGTTGTACCGGGTCGGGCCGGGTGAGCTGTGCCTGGTGTCCAGCGCATGCCTGTTCCGCGCCGAACCGCTGTTGGCCAATGGTGTTACCACCCGTCCCACCCAACTCATCCTGATCCCCCCCGACGTCTTTCGAGGCTGGCTGGAGTCGCCGGACTTCCGCAACCTGGTGCTGGGACTGTTCGCAGAGCGCATGGCCGACCTGACGACGCTGGTGGATGCCATCGCCTTTCACCGGCTGGACCAGCGGCTGGCCACCGCCCTGCTGGGGCACGGACCGGAGCTGGCCGTGACGCATCAGGCGCTGGCCCAGGATCTGGGCACGGTGCGCGAAATCGTCACACGCCTGCTGCGGCGGTTCGAGCGGGAAGGCTGGGTAGAGCTGTCGCGCGAGCGCATCCGCATCCTGGACAGTGCGGCGCTGCGCGCCCACGCCCGGGGCGCTGCTGTGTGACCCAGGTCACCGACGGTCGGGCAGACGCGGAGTCCAATAGCCCATCGTCACCCCTGAGGAGTTCGTCATGAAAGTCAATGTCGGCGGTATCGACCGCATCCTGCGCATCCTCGTGGGCATCGTGCTGATCGGCCTGGTCGCCACGGGCCAGATCGGCTGGTGGGGCTGGCTGGGCGTGATCCCGCTCGCCACCGGCCTCATCGGCTGGTGTCCGCCTTACGCCATGCTGGGCTTCAGTACCTGCAAGACCTCCTGAAAGAGCCGTCCCTCCCGCCGACGCCGCTAGCATCGCGGCCCGGTATCCCAGCCCGGTGATCCTCGACGCCGGCTTGCCTCAACGGATTCAGTCCTGCGCCGCAACGCTCGAAGTCCGGCGGAGCGCGACACCACGGCGCGCAAGGACAAGCCGGTAGCGCTGTAATAACCCCTATGAACACCGTCACCACCCTCCACCGACCCCGGCGCGTCGAGCGCCTCGTCAAGGGCCAGCCCACCAGCGACGGCGCCGGGGTCAAACTCACGCGCGTGCTGACGCAGGACCTGCAGCAGCGGCTGGACCCGTTCCTGATGCTGGACAACTTCGCCAGTGACGATCCCAAGGACTACGGTGCCGGCTTTCCCGACCATCCGCACCGCGGCTTCGAGACCGTCACCTACATGATCGACGGCCGCATGCGCCATCGCGACAGCGCCGGTCACGAGGGCCTGCTGCAAAGCGGCGGTGTCCAGTGGATGACCGCTGGCCGGGGCCTCGTGCACAGCGAGATGCCCGAGCAGGAGGAAGGCGTGATGGAAGGCTTCCAGCTCTGGCTGAACCTGTCGGCGCGCGACAAGATGTGCCCGCCCTGGTATCGCGACATCCAGAGCGCCGAGATCCCCGAGTTCACCACCGCAGAGGGCGTGGTCGGCCGCGTCATCGCCGGCCACAGCCATGGCGTCACCGGCGCCATGCAGCGCGAGCACACCGAGCCGCTCTATCTCGACCTGCACTTTCCGCCGGGCCAGACCCTGTTCCGGCAGGAACTCGCGGCGGGCCACAACGCCTTCCTGTACGTGTACCGCGGCCTGCTGGAAGTGCTCGACGAAGACGGCAGGTCGACGGTCGTGCCGCTGCGCTCCATGGCGCTGCTGGGTAACGACGGCGATGGCGTGCTGCTGCGCTCTGCCGCCACCAGCCCGGTGCCGACACGCGCCCTGCTGATTGCCGGCAAGCCGCTGCGCGAGCCGATCGCCCAGTATGGCCCGTTCGTAATGAACACCCGCGACCAGCTGGTCCAGGCGGTGGAAGACTTTCAAGGCGGCCGGCTGGCCTGAGGCGGTGGCAAACCGCTCCAAAACGGCTGCGACCCACGCGCCAGCCCGGCGCTATTGTTTGACCAGGCTGCCGGCGCCCCGGCCCTTCAGCTCCAGCGCATTGTTCTGGCGAGCCTGGGCCAGATCGGCCTCGGTCTGTGCGCGCATCGCCGCCCGCACAGTGCCGCGTCCAATCGAGGCCACGCCATTGCGGGCGGCCGAAAGCTCAAAGGCCTGATCGCGCTGCGCCCTTACCAGCGAGTTGTCCAGCACGAGCGCCCCCGGGCTGGAACGTTCTTCGGCCGGCGGCGGGGCCAGGTCGGTCACCACCGGCGGCGTCGACTGGGCGAGCACACTGCCCGTGGCCAGCACTCCGGCCAGCGCGCCGGTTCGCAGCAGTATCGGGTAGTCCATCGGGTGCTCCTTCACTAGGGTTTCAACCAGGATGGACGACGGCGGCAACCATGCCAAGGCGCATTCGGGGCCAACCGCGGTAGGTGCGCGACTACAGCACGTGATCCGCTCGACCCGGAACGACGCGGTAACTTCTTTACACAGCTGCTACAAAGGGGCCATTGCGGATATACAAGAGGCTTGGAAACTGTCTTCACGCGCCCCATACGAGGAGCGCTCCACGCGATAAGGAAAGCACATGAAGCACTCTCAAAAACACCTGTTGATTGCCGCCTGCCTCGCCGTGGCCGGCTTCTCTGCCGTTGCGCAGACCCCAGCCCCGGCCGGTCCGGTTACCGGTCCAGCTCCCGGCGCCATGATGCGGCCCGGCATGATGCAAGAGCACATGCAGCGGCGCATGGCCCAGCGTCAGGCTGCGCTCAAGCAGATCCTGCAAGTCACGCCGGCCCAGGAAGGCGCATGGAACGCATGGATCGCGTCGCGTCAACCGTCCAACCGGCAACGACCCAACCCGGCGGAACTGGCACAGCTCACGACGCCGGAGCGTATCGATCGCATGCGAGCACTGCGCGCGGACCGGATGGCCCAGATGGACCGGCGCGGCGATGCCACCAAGACCTTCTATGCGGCACTCACCGCGCCCCAGCAAAAAGCCTTCGACGCGCTGACGATGCAGCGCATGGGCGGCGGGCACGGCGGCTGGGGCCGCCACCACGGCGGCTGAACTTCACCGACCAGAGAAAAGGCCTGCGCCAATTGGCGCAGGCCTTTTTCATTCCAGCCGCCCGCGCGGCTCAGGCGTTACTGGGGCGTACCGCCCTGGAACACCGACGGGCTGCCCGCGGGGAGTGTGGCCGGCACGCCCACCCGACCGTCATACGGCGCGGGCATAGGCACGTTCGGATTCATGTTCGGCTGACCGTTGATCATCGTAGTGGCCTCGCCGGCGCGGCCCGGAACCATGGTGGTGGCCGCGGCCGCGCCCATGCCATGCGCTTCCTGGCGCACCATCTCGCGGGTCTTGGGCGCCTCGGTCACTGGCGAGTTCGTGGTAGCTGCGTTTGGCACGCCGCGCGTCATCGTGCTGGCTTCGCCGGCCTGCATCGGCACGTCCGAGCTGCCGGAGGCTGAGGAGCCTTGGGCCTGGGCACCGCCAACGGCCAACAGGCCAGCCAGCAGAATGGAGAGATGGGGGGTTTTCATTTCGGTTCCTTTACGTCAAACCTGAGTCATGCAGCCCCGGTCGGGGCATGTGCTAACCCTGAGGCTGGGGACCGGCCGCGGCTATCGGACGTGCGCTCCGGCGACTGTAGGACTCGGACCGGCGGCCATAGCGCGGCTGAGCCACCGTAACAGGCGCGATTCTCCTAGACTGGTTGAATGAACACCATCCGCAAGGGACAAGCGCCGGCAATGCTCGCGCGCAACGCGTTCCATCAGCGCTTCATGCAATCCTTCTTCGATCCGGCTTATCGCGCGGAAAGCGCCGCACTGGATCGGCTCGAGGCCATCGCATGGGATGCCTACAACCAGGGTCGCAAGGCGCCGGTCACGCGCAAAGCCGGTGCGGGCTTCGCCGATCCGGAGTACGAGCTGTCGGTCGAATGGCGCGACACGCGCGACAGGCTGGTCGCGGCCCAACAAGCCTGGGGCCGACCGGAAACGCCGTCACGGGTGCTGCTGGTGTGCGGCTCGTCGCGCAACGACGGCACCTGCCCTGGCGAGATGTCCAAGACCTTCCGGATGGTGCAAATGGCGCGTGAAGTGCTGCAAGCCGAGAAGATGGAAGTCGAAGTGCTGGACCTGAGCCTCCTCACCTCGGATTACGACCGGCACATTCATCCCTGCAAAGGCTGCGTGTCCACTGCCATGCCGCTGTGCCACTGGCCGTGCAGCTGCTATCCCAATCATGCCGAACGCCAGACCGGCGACTGGATGAACGAGATCTACGAAATGTGGGTGCGGGCCCACGGCATCATCCTGCTGACCCCGGTGTACTGGTACCAGGCGGCCAGCGGGCTCAAGCTGATGATCGATCGCCTGGTCTGCGCCGACGGCGGCAACCCCGACCCCACCAGCACCCACGGCAAGAAGCCCGAAGAAGCGAAGGCGCTGGAGCTCAAAGGCTGGGACTATCCCAAGCACCTGGCCGGCCGCACTTACGGCGTGATCGTGCATGGCGACGTGGCGGGCATCGAGGGCGTGCGGCGCGCGCTGTGCGACTGGCTGGACTGGATGGGGCTGATCGACGCCGGCAGCCGCGCCCGCCTGGACCGCTACATCGGCTACTTCCAGCCCTACGCGCTCAGCCATGACGTGCTCGATGCCGACACCGCCTTGCAGGAAGAGGTGCGCAATGTCGCACGCTCGGTCGGCGGTGCGGTGCGCGAACTGCGGGCCGGCAAGCTCGCCGCGCCCGACCGTTCGCTGCGCGACCCGCGTCCCAAGTAGCGCCCCGAACAGCGCCGCATCGCGCAACCGCACCAGGTTCTCTCAGTTCGGGTTGCTCGCCTGACTTGCGCACCGGCTCGCACCAGCGACACGAAAACTGCCTCGTGTCCTACACCCCCGCCGGGTGCCCGGCAGTACAAGAAAGTTTCCTTCGCGAGAGCCTCGAGTGCTGATGACTGATCCCGTGGGCACCGTCCCACCGTTGACCGTGATGACAGTGAACACCCACAAAGGATTCACCACCTTCAATCGCCGGTTCATCCTGCCTGAACTGCGCGACGCGGTGCGCAAGGTCGGCGCCGATGTGGTGTTCCTGCAGGAAGTGCTGGGCACCCACGAAGAGCACGACAAGAAGCTCAACGGCTCGCCGCACTACGAGTTCATGGCCGACAGCATCTGGCCCGAGTTCGCCTACGGCCGCAACGTGGTCTATCCCAAGGGGCACCACGGCAATGCGGTGATGTCCAAGTTTCCGATCGTCCATTACCAGAATCACGACGTGTCCATCACCGGCCCCGAGAAGCGCGGCCTGCTGCACTGCGTGCTGCGGGTCCCGGGCCACGAGGTTGAGGTGCATGCGATCTGCGTTCACCTGGGACTGGCCGAGGCTCATCGCCAGCAGCAGCTTGAACTGCTGTGCGAAATCGTCCGCAGCGAGGTGCCGGACAAGGCGCCGCTGATCGTTGCCGGCGACTTCAACGACTGGCGACGGCGCGCCCACGACATGCTGTGGCGCGAGGCCGGGCTGAAGGAAGTCTTCGTCACGGCATACGGCGAGTCGGCCAAGACCTTCCCGGCGCGCTTTCCGCTGCTATCGCTGGACCGCATCTACGTGCGCAATGCCTCGGTCCACCTGCCGGTGGTGCTGCCGCGGCGCCCCTGGTCCCACCTTTCCGATCACGCCCCGCTCGCGGCGGAAATCCATCTGTAGGAACTGCGATGAACGGGCGTTGGATTGAGGGCAATGACATCCGGCTGCTCGAAAATGGCGAGGAGTTCTTCCCGCGCGTGTTCGCCTGCATCGCCGATGCCCAACACGAAGTCGTGCTGGAGAC
>JAAOZX010000182.1 GCA_012274225.1 Comamonadaceae bacterium
GACGACGCTGATCACCCAGATCGTCGCCGAGGTGCTGCTGGTGCCGATGAGTCGCATCCGGCTGATATCGACCGACAGCGCGCTGACACCCAAGGACAACGGCTCGTACTCGTCGCGGGTTTCGTTCATGGTCGGCAACGCCGCGCTGAACGCGGCCGAGAACATGAAGCGGATGCTGACCGAGGCCGCAGCCCGGCGTTTGAAGGTTGCTCCCGAAGCCGTGGAGTGGGCCGGCGAGAGCTGTGGCGTCCTCGGCACCGACGAGATGATCGACTGGGCGCAGATCGTGCAGGAGGCATTGGTCGACTCGGGCAACTTGATGGTGAAGGGCACCTGGTCGACCCCGCCGGAAACCCAGGGCGGGAAGTTCCGCGGCGCCGCCGTCGGCTCGTCGGCCGGTTTCAGTTACGGCGCACAGGTCGTGGAAGTCGAGGTCGACGAGGAAACCGGCCAGGTCACGGTGGAGAAAGTCTGGATCGCGCACGACTGCGGACGGGCAATCAACCCGCTCGCCGTGGAAGGGCAGGTCCAGGGCGCCATCTGGATGGGCATGGGCCAGGCGCTGTGCGAGGAAACGCAATACCACGAGGGCCTGCCCTTGCGCGCCAACATGATCGACTACCGCATTCCGACCATCGTCGAATCGCCGCCGATCGAGGTCTTCCTGGTCGAGAGCATGGACCCGCTGGGCCCGTTCGGCGCCAAGGAGGCGAGCGAAGGCGGCCTGCACGGTTTCCCGCCGGCCCTCACCAGCGCGATCGCCGACGCACTCGGCATCCGCCTGAACGAGTTGCCGGTCACGCCGGACCGTGTGTTCGACGCGCTGCAGGCGCGCCGCCGTGAGCAGCGCCGCTCCGAGCGCAAGATGAAGGAGCCGGCCTGATGCACGCATTGCCCGAATTCACGCTGCGCCGCCCCGCGACGCTGGCCGAGGCCGCCGCGTTGCTGGCGAGCGAACCGCAGGCCCGGCTGGTGGCCGGCGGCACCGACCTGTTGCCCAATCTGCGCCGCGGACTCGAGCAGCCCGCCACGCTGATCGATCTGTCGGGCCTCGGCGGTTTCGCGAGTGTCGAGGACAGCGATGGCGCGCTCACACTGGGCGCGGGCCTCACGCTCGCTGCGCTGGCCGAGCATCCCGTCATCGCCGCGCGCTTGCCGGCCCTGGCCGAAGCCGCGCGTGCCGCGGCCGGTCCCGGTCACCGAAGTGCCGCCACGCTGGGCGGCAACCTGTGCCAGGACACCCGCTGCGTGTTCTACAACCAGAGCGAGTGGTGGCGCGCCGCCAACAAGTTCTGCCTCAAGCGCGGCGGCACCACCTGCCATGTCGCGCCGCAAGGCGAGCGCTGCCATGCCGCATTCAGCGGCGACCTGGCGCCGGTGCTGCTGGCTGCGGGCGCCGAGGTCGAATTGCAGACGGCGCGCGGTTCGCGCTGGTTGCCGCTGGTGCAGCTCTATCGCGACGACGGCGCCGCCCATCTCACGCTGGAAGCCGGCGAACTGCTAGCGCGCCTTCGCACGCCGGCCCCGGCGCGTGGCGCCGTGTGCGGCTATCGCAAGGCGCGGGTGCGCGAAGCCATGGACTTTCCGTTGGCGGCCGTGGCCGTCATGTTGTCCCTGCAACAAGGCCGCATCGCATCGCTGGCCGTCGGCCTGTCGGGCACCAATTCCCATCCGCTCCTGCTGGCCGGCACCGAAGCGCTGGTGGGACAGGCCGTGGACGCCGACCTGCTGGACAAGGTCGGCAAGCTGGTGGCCAAGCAGGTCAGTCCCATGCGCAGTACCGTCACACCGTCCAACTACCGGCGCCAGGTCGCGACCGCATTGGTGCAGCGGGTGTTGCGCGAACTCGCTGTCGCCTGAGCCCGCCACACACCCCTGCAACCGAGCTCTGCCATGCCCCGCATCCTTCGCCATGAAAAGTTTTCCGAGCAGACCTTCCTGTGGGAGATCGACGCGCCGGATGTCGCGCAGGCCGCGCAGCCCGGCCATTTCGTCATGCTCCGGCTCGATGAGGCCGGCGAGCGGATTCCGCTCACCGTCGCCGACTTCGACCGCGAGCGCGGCACCATCACGATCGTGGTGCAGTCGCTGGGCAAGACCACCCGCCAGATGCGCGACCAGTTCGCCGCCGGCGACGATTTCGCCGATTTCGCCGGACCGCTCGGGCTGCCGCAGCACATCGCGCAGGTCGGCCACGTGGTGCTGGTCGGCGGCGGCCTGGGCGTGGCGCCGATCTTTCCGCAGTTGCGCGCCTTCAAGCAGGCCGGCAACCGGGTCACCTGCATCGTCGGCTTCCGCAGTGCGGATCTCATGTTCTGGACCGACAAGCTCGGCGAATTCAGCGACGAGCTGATCGTCTGCACCGACGACGGCAGCGCCGGACGGCCCGGGTACGTCGACGCCGCCTTGCGCGACGTGCTGGCGGGCGATCCGGCGCAGCTGGTGGTGGCGATCGGGCCGATGCCGATGATGCAGGCCTGCGCCGAGGCGTCGCGCCCGTTCGGGGTGCGCACCATGGTGTCGCTGAACACGGTGATGGTCGACGGCACCGGCATGTGCGGCTCGTGCCGCGTGACGGTCGGCGGCGAAGTGAAGTTCGCCTGCGTCGACGGACCCGATTTCGACGCCCACCAGATCGACTTCGGCGAGCTGCACGCGCGCCAGAAGCGGTTCAAGCGCCAGGAGCAGCAGGCCAACGACGACCAGGCCCATGTCTGCAACCTCGAGGAGGTGCTGGTCAAGCAGGGCAAGCGCACCTACAAGAAGTACTCCGCGCTCGAGCGGGTCCAGGTCAAGATGCCGGAGCGCAACGCCACCGAGCGCGCCGCGAACTTCGAGGAGGTGAACCTCGGCTACAGCCAGGCCGACGCGCTGCGCGAGGCCGAACGCTGCATCCAGTGCATCAAGCCCACCTGCATCGAGGGCTGCCCGGTGCGCATCGACATCCCGACCTTCATCCGCCACCTGCTGTTGCGCGACGTCGAAGCGGCCGTCGACACCATCTACGAGTCCAGCCCGTTCCCGTCGGTGTGCGGCCGGGTCTGCCCGCAGGAAAGCCAGTGCGAGGCCCAGTGCGTGCTGATCAAGGCCAAGATGCAGCCGGTGGCCATCGGCCGCCTGGAGCGCTTCGTCGGCGACTTCGCCAAGCCGCGCAAGGTGCAGCGCCCGCTCGTCGATCAGCCCCTGGGCAAGGTCGCCATCGTCGGTTCCGGCCCGGGCGGGCTGGCGGCGGCGGCGGACCTGCTGAAGTACGGCGCCGATGTGACGGTGTTCGAGGCATTGCACGTGGTCGGCGGCGTGCTGCGCTACGGCATCCCTTCGTTCCGGCTGCCGCGCGAGATCATCGACCGCGAGGTGCAGCAATTGCGCGACGCCGGGCTGAAGTTCGAGACCAACAAGGTCATCGGCAAGACCTTCACCATCGACCAGCTGACCGGCGCGATGGGCTTCGATGCCGTGTTCGTCGCGGCTGGCGCCGGGGCCCCGTCCTTCCTCGGAATTCCCGGCGAGTTCGCCGGGCAGGTCTATTCCGCCAAACGAGTTCCTCACCCGCGTGAACCTGATGGGCGGCGACCGCTTCCCGTACCGCGACACGCCGGTGGGCATCGGCCAGCGGGTGATCGTGATCGGCGCGGGCAACACCGCGATGGATTGCCTGCGCGTGGCCAAGCGGCTGGGCGCGGCCGAAGTGCGCTGCGTCTACCGCCGCTCCGAGGCCGAGGCGCCGGCGCGCATCGAGGAGCTGCGCCACGCCCGCGAGGAGGGCATCGAATTCAGCTTCCTGCACGGACCGGTGGAGATCCTGCTGAACGACGATGGCGACGTGCGCGGGTTCCGCGCCCAGAAGATGATCCTGGGCGAGCCCGACTCGCGCGGCCGCCGCGCGCCGGTGCCGCTGCCGGAATTCGTGGAATGGCCGTGCGAGACGGTGATCTACGCGCTGGGCACCAAGGCCAATCCGATCGTCGGCCAGGCCACCCGCGGCCTGGCCCTGGACAAGCGCGGCTACATCATGGCCGACGACGCGACCCAGTCCACCAATCTGCCGGGCGTGTTCGCCGGCGGCGACATCGTGACCGGCGGCGCCACGGTGATCCTGGCCATGGCCGCGGGCCGGCGCGCCGCCCGCGCCATCACCGCCTGGCTGCAGCAGGGCAAATCGAAATGGCCGGTCACCGAGAGCGACCTCGAACCCGCCGCCCTGCCGGCGGCCAGCGAACAACCGGCCTCGGCCTGAGGAAGAACCCATGCTGTGCCCCAAATGCCACCAACCGCTCGCCGACGAGGACGACGGCGTCTACATCTGCTGCGCCGACGCGCCGATGCAATGGCAGTGCGGCCAGTGCGGCAAGGTCAGCGAAGGGTTTGCCTTCCCCTACGGAAGCTGCCCGTTGTGCGGCGGCAAGCTGGCACTGTTCGA
>JAAOZX010000183.1 GCA_012274225.1 Comamonadaceae bacterium
ACTGCGCAACCTGGTCACGGTGGCGGACCTGATCGTCAAATCGGCGCGGGCCCGCCACGAGAGTCGCGGCCTGCACTTCAGTCGCGACTATCCGCAAATGCTGCCGGTGGCGACACCGACCATCCTGGCCCAGGAACAGGTGCTCTCCAGGGCCTGAAAGCGCTTCTCAGGCGTCGACAACCTTCACTACCGCCGCAGGCGCCCGCCCGCCTCGGCCGCGTCTGCTGGCGCAACCGCGTCGAAATCGCCGCGACGAACCTTCACGGCTGGAGCCGGTCGCCCGCGATGCACCAGCAGTCTTGCTTTGGCGTATTCCTTCTTCGACGCTTTGAGCTCCGAAGCCATAGCCGAAAGAACTGGACAAACATCCAGTGCTCAGTAGAATTCGAATCAAAGTCAACGCCATGGGAAAAGACTCTCGCATCGAATGGACCCATCACACGTTCAACCCTTGGTGGGGTTGCGTGAAGGTGTCGGCGGCTTGCGACCATTGCTATGCCGAAGCTTGGGCCAAGCGACTCGGCGAACAGGTGTGGGGGCCCCTATCCGAGCGCCGCTTTTTTGGCGACTCGCATTGGAACGAGCCACTGAAGTGGAACAGGGAAGCCAACGCCGAAGGAGTCAGGCGCAGAGTATTTTGCGCCTCGATGGCCGACGTCTTCGAAAATCGCAAGGATTTGATACCTCAGAGGCTACGCCTGCTTGAGTTGATCGAGAAGACGCCCCAACTGGATTGGCTCCTTCTAACCAAGCGGATTCATCTCGTGCGAAAGCAATTGCCCAAGGGCTACGAATTCCCGCGAAATGTGTGGCTCGGCGCGACGGTGGAAGACCAGGATGCCGCGAGCAAGCGCCTTGAGTATCTGGTTGATTTCAAGACGCCTTCCGTTCGATTTCTATCCTGTGAACCTTTGTTGGGCGCGCTCGACGTTCGAAAGTACCTTGTTCCTGGCAAGCGAAGCACACGCGTCGACTGGGTCATTGCTGGTGGCGAATCTGGCGCGGGTTCTCGGGCAATGGAACCTGCCTGGCCACTCGCGCTGCAGCGGCAGTGTGCCGATGCCGGGGTTCCGTTTCACTTCAAGCAGTGGGGCCACTGGGCCCCGTTGGAGCAAGTTGCCAATGTGCTGACCAAGAGCACCCCGATCCAAGTGCTCCACCGAGACGGGACCGAAATATCGCTCGCCGGTATCGGCAAGGGAAAAGCAGGCCGGTCACTGGCAGGCAAATTTTGGGATCAATTTCCCCAAACTATGTAGCTTGTCGATCGGGTTTCAATCGAAAACGCAGGTGACTGAGGCGGTCAGCAGCCCTGGATCAAGGAGGCGGGGGTGGCAGGTCAAAAGGCAATTCCCGACGCCTATGACGGGCGTGAGCAGGCGCTCATCAAACACACGCTGCTGGAAAGCTACCTGCAAAAGCTTTTCCTGATCGTGGGGATGGCGGCTGGCAAAGGGAAGCGAGCAGACCTTTGCTACATCGACTGCTTTGCCGGACCCTGGGGCGATGACTCAGACGGTATCGATTCCACATCAATCGCGGTTTCACTGCGCGTCTTGAGTGCATGTCGACAGAAATTGGAATCGCTCGGCGTCAGCGCAAATATTCGTGCGCTATACATCGAAGAAGATGCTCGCGCATTTGGCCGGCTTTCCAGCTACTTGAAAGCCTCGACCCCCCACGGCATTCAAACGCACGCCCTGCGTGGTGACTTTGTCGCCCTTCGCGCTGAAATGCTGGGGTGGACTGGAACGGATTCGTTTGCCTTCTTCTTCGTCGATCCCAAGGGCTGGAAAGATGTGCGAATTGAGATCCTGCGCAAGTTGCTGGAGCGCCCTCGCTCGGAGTTTCTGATCAACTTCATGTACGACTTCGTCAATCGCACCATGTCGATGATCGATTGGCAGCCAGACATGAAGGAGTTACTCGGAAAGTCGATCGACCTCGCGGGCCTTGAGCCCGAACAACGAGAGGGGGCCATCGTGAGAACGTATCGGGACAGCCTGAAAAGCCGCATGCCTTCATCCAGTGCTCGATACCCCGCTCGATCTGCCTATGTCCGTGTCATGGACCCAAAGAGCAACCGACCGAAGTACCACCTGGTCTACCTGACTTCGCATCCCCAAGGGATCGTGGAGTTTATGAAGATTTCCGAGCAAGTTGACCTCGTTCAGAAACAAGTGCGCGCAGTCAAACGGGACGCGGCACGCGAAGAGAAAACCGGCACTGCGGATATGTTCGGCGCGGAAACGCTGGTTGATCCCAACGCTGGGCATGCCAGTCCCCAGGATGTTGACGCCTACTGGCTCAACTACCTTGAGAGCGGCATTCGCTGCATCCGTCGAAATGAGTTCGCGACGATTCTTGAAGAAACCAATTGGTTTCCAGGTGATCTTCAAGCAGCGCTTGTGCGACTGATTGCGACGGGTGCCGTGCGCAATTTAGATGCGGAGGGGAAGCGGCCCCGAACACCGCTGCACTTCGACAAGCCAAGTGGCGAGCGCCTTCAGCGTTGTCACGTGGGAGCTTAGGCAGGTTGTTCGAACAGGTTGAGGTCGGCGCTTACTTCCTGCTGTTCGAGGGGCGGGGTCGAACATGGCGCGAGGAGGCGACCTCGCACTGAGGTCGCCGGCAACGGTACCGACTCTCAGGCCGCGCCGATGTGCGGGACCAGCGAGCCGGCGGGTTGGCCGGCCTTGAGCGCCGCGGTGAAGGCCAGCATGCGGTCGATCGGCACGCGCGCGCGAAGGCCGAGCGCGGGATCGATCCGGATCTCGTTGCTGCCCGTTTCCAGAACCTGGGCCAATCCGGCCAGGCTGTTCATCGCCATCCAGGGACAGTGCGCGCAGCTCTTGCAGGTCGCGCTGTTGCCCGCCGTCGGCGCCTCGATGAACAGCTTGTCCGGATTGAGCGTGCGCAATTTGTGCATCATGCCGTTGTCGGTGGCGACGATGAATTCCTTCGCGTCCATCTCGCGCGCGGCCTTCAGGATGGCCGAAGTCGAACCAACGGAATCGGCCAACGCCACCACGTCCGCCGGCGATTCGGGATGCACCAGCACCTTGGCCCGCGGATACTGCAGCTTCAGCGCTTCCAGCTCGACCGCCTTGAACTCGTCGTGGACGATGCATGCGCCGTTCCAGAACACCATGTCGGCGCCGGTCTCGCGCTGGATGTAGCTGCCCAGGTGCTTGTCGGGTGCCCACAGGACCTTGTGGCCCTGTTCCTTCAGGGCTCGCACGATGTCCAGAGCGCAGCTGGAAGTGACCAGCCAGTCGGACCGAGCCTTGACGGCGGCGCTGGTGTTGGCGTAGACCACCACCGTGCGGTCCGGATGCTGATCGCAGAAGGCCGAGAACTCGGCGATCGGGCAGCCGAGGTCGAGCGAGCAGGTGGCGTCCAGGTCGGGCATCAGCACCCGCTTTTCGGGCGACAGGATCTTGGCGGTCTCCCCCATGAAACGCACCCCGGAGACCACCAGCGTCTGCGCCGGATGATCGCGGCCGAAGCGGGCCATCTCCAGCGAGTCGCTGACCATGCCGCCGGTTTCCTCGGCCAGGTCCTGCAGGTCGGGGTGCACGTAATAGTGCGACACCATCACGGCGTCGCGCTCCTTGAGCAGACGCCGGATCCGGTCCTTGAGCCCGCGCCGCTCCTGCGGCGAAGGCTCGGCTGGAACCCGGGCCCACGCGTGGCGGGTATCGCAGGCGTTGCCCGGCAGGGGTTGCTCGTATTCGACATCGACAATCGGGATCACGGCGCTCATATTCATATTTCCTTGAACCGCATGGAAAAATCGGTGGCCTTCACGTCCTTGGTGAGGCCCCCAATGGAGATGCGGTCCACGCCGGTTTCCGCAAGAGCGCGCACGCTTTGGAGCGTCACCCCGCCGGAGATTTCCAGCACGGCGCGGCCGGCGTTGATGCGGACCGCTTGACGCAATGTCGGCAGGTCCATGTTGTCCAGCAGCACCATCTTCGCGCCGCAGTCCAGCGCTTCTGCCAGCTGGGCCAGCGTCTCGACCTCGATCTCGACAAAAGCGGCCTGCGCCGCGACCCGTGCCGCTGCCTGCAGCACCTGGCGCACGCCGCCTGCGGCCGTGATATGGTTCTCCTTGATCAGCACGGCATCGTAAAGGCCGATGCGGTGGTTGCTGCCGCCGCCGGTGCGCACCGCGTATTTCTGCGCGAGCCGCAAGCCAGGCAGGGTCTTGCGGGTATCGACGATCTGCGCGCCGGTGCCGCGCACTGCCTCCACGAAGGTGGCGGTCCGGGTGGCAACGGCGCTGAGCAGCTGCAGGAAATTCAAGGCCGTGCGCTCGGCGGTCAGCAGGGCGCGGGCACTGCCTTCGACCTCGAGCACGACCTGGTCCGCGGTGCTGCGCCCACCCTCGGGCACCAGCCAGCGGATGACAGCGGCAGGCTCGAGCTGGCGCACCGTCGCCTCCACCCAGGGGGCGCCGCAGATCACCGCAGCTTCCCGGGCCAGCACCCGGGCCAGGGCGCGACGGCCGGGGTCGATCAGGCCGGCGGTCAGATCGCCCGCGCCGACGTCCTCGGCCAGCGCGCGGCTGGCATCCGCGCGGGCCAGCTCGGCCAGGACGGCGGCCGAGAAATCCAGTGAGGTTGGCATGCGACAAGCATAGCGGCATCGCCCAGGCCCAGCGGGCGAAAGGGTTCACCCGGGTCGCCGCTACCACCAGCGATGTCGCCCTTGTTACATGCGCAGCACCGACCGACAATCGCAAGATGACTGCTTTTGTTGAAAAGGAACCCTCCCGGGCCGAGGTCGACGCGCTGGCCGGGCCGGCTGTGCTCGAGTTCGGAACGCCCTGGTGCGGCTGGTGCCGCGCGGCACAGCCGGTGATTGCGCAGGCGCTGACTGCGCATCCGGGGATGACGCACCTGAGGGTGGAAGATGGCAGCGGCCGGCCGCTCGGCCGGTCCTTCAAGGTCAAACTGTGGCCGACCTTGATCTTCCTGGACAACGGCAAGGAAGTCGCGCGGCTGGTGCGTCCCGGCGATCCGGATTCGATTCGCCGGGCACTCGCTGTCATCGACCCCGGCGCCGGGTGACCGTCCGCCGCGGGCTCACTGCACCGTCAGTCGTTTTCTGCCGAGCCGGGCGGCTCGGTGTCGCGCACCCGGATGTTGTACTTCTTCATCAGGGCCTGGAAGTTGGCGCGCTGCATGCCGGTTTCTTCGGCGCTCTTGGTCACGTTCCAGACATTGCGCTTCAATGTTTCGTGGATGAACAGCTTTTCGATGTCCTCGACCGATTTTTCCCGAGCAATCTTCTTGACCCGCTTCAGATCGTCGCTGGTTCGGGGCACTTCGAGGTCGGAGCGCGGCGCCGTGTCGAGGATATTGGCCAGGTGCGCCTGCCGGATCACGTTGTCGGTCGACAGGATCACCGCCCGGTGCACCGCGTTCTGGAGTTCGCGCACATTGCCGGGCCAT
>JAAOZX010000184.1 GCA_012274225.1 Comamonadaceae bacterium
GATGCGCGTGCCGCCGTGATTCTTCTGGAAATAGCTGGTCACGCGCTTCTTCAGGTTGCGCGCCTTCCCCACGTAAAGCACGGCGCCCTCGGCGTCGAAATAGCGGTAGACGCCCGGCAAGGCGGGCAAGGCTGCCACCTGTGCCAGCAACTGATCGGAGTGAATCTCGGACATGGACCCGCTATTGTGGACAACGAATTGGGGCGATGCGGACAATCGCTGCGGCATAGACTCACTTTGCCAAGGGCGAAGCGGACAATCGTTGCGGCATAGACTGACTTTGCGAAGCAAAGTTATGTCGGCGCCACAATCTTCTCTCAATTCCCCCGCCATGCTCTGGGACATTTTCTGCAAGGTCATCGACAACCACGGCGATATCGGCGTGTGCTGGCGGCTGTCGGCCCAGTTGGCAAAGCGCGGCGAACAGGTGCGGCTGTGGGTCGATGACGCCTCGGCGCTCCAGTGGATGGCACCGGACGGCCAGCCCGGCGTCACGGTCCTTGCCTGGGACGATCAGGTGACGGCGCAACCCGGCGATGCGGTGGTCGAGGCGTTCGGCTGTGAACTCGCACGTCAGTTTCAGGCAGCACTGGCGGCGGCGACACGGGCCCGCGGACGGCAGCCACCCTGGATCAATCTCGAATACCTGACAGCGGAATCCTTTGCGCAACGCAGCCATGGCCTGCCGTCACCGGTGCTGGCCGGCCCGGGCGCGGGCCTGGTCAAGCGTTTCTTCCATCCCGGCTTCACGCCGGCCACCGGCGGCCTGCTGCGCGAGAGCGATCTGGCACGGCGCCGGGGCCGCTTCGATCGTGGCGCATGGCTGCGGTCGCACCAGATCGAGCCGACCGACGGAACGCGCCTGGTCAGCCTGTTCTGCTATGAACCGCCGGCTCTGGCCGACCTGCTGGCCCAGTGCGCCGCCAGCACGCTTCCCACCCGCTTTCTCGTGACCGCGGGACGTGCCAACGCTGCGGTCACCCGGATCGTCGAAGCGCAGCGACGGACCCGGCCGGGCTGGCCCGGGGGCACGGCGCTGGCCATCACCTGGCTTCCCCTGCTCAGCCAGAGCGATTTCGATCACCTGCTGTGGGCTTGCGACCTCAATTTCGTGCGCGGCGAGGACTCGCTGGTACGCGCCCTCTGGGCTGCCAGGCCATTTGTCTGGCAGCTCTATCCGCAGTCCGACGATGCGCATCACACCAAGCTGTCCGCATTCCTGGACTGGCTGGAACCGCCACTCTCATGGCGGCAATTCCACCAGGCATGGAATGGCGTCGCGAATGCGCCGCTGCAGCTGGAATTTCCGGAATGGGAAGCCTGCGCGCAGGCGGCGCGGCGGCGCTTGTGCGCGCAGCCCGACCTGGTCAGCGAGCTGCTGCGACTGGTGCGGCAGGATGACCGCGGAGAGGCTGCATGAGGCTGTTGCTGGTCGAAGACGACGAGATGATCGGGCGCGCGATGCGCCAAGGCCTCGCCAATGCCGGTTTCACCGTCGACTGGGTCACCGACGGCAAGAGCGCAGAGGGTGCGCTGGGCGACGGCGTCTACGACCTGGCGTTGCTCGACCTCGGCCTGCCCGGCAAGGACGGCATGAGCCTGCTGCGCGACCTGCGCCGTCGCCACCACCCCATGCCGGTGCTGATCGTGACCGCGCGCGACGAAGTGGCCGACCGCATCGCCGGGCTAAACGAAGGCGCCGACGACTATGTGCTCAAGCCGTTCAACCTGGACGAACTGATCGCACGGGTGCGCGCGTTGCTGCGGCGGCGCGCCGGCACTGGGGTGCCGCTGCTCGAGTGCGGCCGACTGGTCCTGGACCCGGTGCGCCGCGAGGCCCAGCTGGGCGGCGTGCCGGTCGGCCTGTCGGCCAAGGAGTTCGCGCTGCTGGAGACGCTGATGCAGCGGCCGGGCGCGGTGCTGTCGCGCGAACAGCTGGAGAACGCAATCTATGGCTGGCAGCAGGAGGTCGGCAGCAACGCGGTCGAGGTCCACCTGCACAACCTGCGGCGCAAGCTCGGACCCGACACCATCCGCAACGTTCGCGGCGTCGGCTACAAAGTCGTGGCACCCTGACCGGCGCGGCCCCCTCTGTGGCGATTTCGATCCATCACCGCGTGCTGCTCTGGGTCGTGGGCGCCCTGCTGGTGGGCGCGACGCTGCTGGTCGGCAGCACCTGGTGGCTGTTGCTGCGTCAATTGGACGCGATCTTCGAGGGCAACCTCAAGCAGGTGGCGCTGGCCGTGGCCGATCAACGGGGCACCCGGGGCATCGCCAGCCCGCCGCGCCTGACGCGGCAAGTTCCCCGGGTCGACGACGAGTACGGCAAGCTCGAGTTCGTCACGGCCGTGTGGACGCGCGACGGCAGGAAGATGCACAGCTCCAATCCCGGGGTCGACCTGCCGTTCCGGTCGCGCAGCGGCTTGAGCGAGGTGCAGGCCACCGGCGAGACTTGGCATCTTTACACCATCGTCCTCGGGGACGGCGTCGTGCAGGCGGCACAGCGCGTCAGGGAGCGCGACCTGCTCGCGCGCGAGACCGTCTCCAGACTGGTGCTTCCGGCCCTCCTGCTGCTCGCCCTGGTCGCCATGCTGTTGACTTTCGCGCTGCGGCGCGGCCTCGCCCCGCTGGCGCGCACCGCCAGCGAGGTGGCGACCCGCAGCGTCGAGGCCTTGCACCCGATTCCACTGGCTTCGCAGCCGCGCGAACTGCATCTGCTGATTGGCGCCATCAACGACCTGATGGCCCGGCTCGGCGGGGCCCTGGCGCTGCAACGCCATTTTCTGGCCGACGCAGCGCATGAGTTGCGCACCCCGATCACCGCATTGCGGCTGCAATTGCAATTGCTGGAACGCGCCCCGGATGAGGCCCATCGGGCCGCGGCGATGGACGAGCTGCGCGCCGGAATGGCCCGGGCCCAGCACTCGGTCGAGCAACTGCTGCAGCTTTCCAGGTTGGGGCCCGAAACACCGGCGCTACGACGCGAGCCGGTCGACCTGGCGCGGCTGGCTCGCGAGGCCGTGGGACGGTTCAGCGCGCGGGCTGACGAGCTGCGCATCGACCTGGGCGCGGTAGCGACCGAAAGCCCGATCGTCGCGGGCGATGTCCAGCAACTGGCGACCCTGCTCGACAACCTGGTGGACAACGCGTTGCGTCACACGCCGGCCGGCGGAAGAATCGATGTGGCGGCGCAGCGGCGGGACGGGCAGCCCTGCCTCAGCGTGGCGGACAGCGGGCCCGGCATCTCGCCGGCCGAACGCGAGCGGGTATTCGACCGCTTCTACCGCTCGCCCGGCGCAACCACCGCCAGCGGCAGTGGCCTGGGGTTGGCCATCGTTCGGGCCGTGGCGCAACGCCACGGCGCCACGGCCCTGCTCGACGAGGCGCCCGGCGGCGGCTTGCTGGTCCTGGTCTATTTCCAGGCGAGCTGAAGTGCGGTGCGGCATGAGCCGGCCTGAACCGGGGCCAAGCCTGGGCGGCAGGTACAAAAAACGCTAAAATGCAGAGCTTTGCGCAAACACCGGTTTCCGGATCGCCTGCGCACCCCCGCCGCTTGCTTGCACCGTCCCGGCGCTGCCGCGGCCTACTTCTGCCTCAAATGCTATGAAAATCGCCCAAGAAATCCGCGCCGGCAACGTGATCATGAACGGCAAGGACCCCATGATCGTGCTCAAGACCGAGTATGCCCGTGGCGGACGCAACGCCGCCACCGTGCGCATGAAGCTGAAAAGCCTGATCGCCAACTTCAACACCGAAGTCGTCTTCAAGGCCGACGACAAGATGGACCAGATCGTGCTGGACAAGAAGGACTGCACCTACTCCTATTTCGCCGATCCGATGTACGTTTTCATGGACGCCGAGTACAACCAGTACGAAGTCGAGAAGGAAAACATGGGCGACGCGCTGAATTACCTGGAGGATGGAATGCCCGCCGAAGTGGTGTTCTACGAGGGCAAGGCCCTGTCGGTTGAATTACCCACCAGCCTCGAGCGCGAAATCACCTGGACCGAGCCCGCCGTGAAAGGCGACACGTCCGGCAAGGTGCTCAAGCCCGCCAAGCTAGCGACCGGGTTCGAAATCGGCGTGCCGATCTTCGTCGCCCAGGGCGACAAGGTCGAGATCGACACCCGCACCGGCGAATACCGCAGGCGGGTCTGAGCCGCCGCCCCCTGGTATCGTGACAAGGCTCCGCAGGGAGCCTTTTCTTTGGCAACCGGTGCCGCCGTGGAGTTCGATTTCAACCACATTCCCGTGCCGTTCGCGATGCGGCCTGGCCTGCGCCGGCTGGAACCGGCCCGCGTCCTCCTGACCCCTTTGACGCCGGGCAGCCCGCTCGCAGCCGAGAAACGGGCGATCTACCAAACCGGGCACTCGCGTCAGGTACGGCCCGGCTTCGACCCGGGTCCCGCGTTGCGCGCCATCGCCGAGCGTTCGCGGGTCGGCGCAGCAGCCTTCTTCAGCCTGCAGGATCCACCCGAGCTCGCTTTCGAGGAAGACTTCGCTGTACTGGACGGCACTGACGGCACCATCCCCTGGCTTTGTGTCTGCTTGCCTTCGCACTGGGCTCCCGAGGACAAGCTGGGCCTGGACTTTGCCACGCTGCACGGCCCGGTCGCGGACAACGCGGCCCTGGTCTCGGCGTCCAGCCAGCTGGTGGCGTTGGTGACCGCAGGCGACTGCTGGGAACGCCAGGTCTGGACCATCACCCCCTCGAGCCGCTTCGACCAGCATCCGCGACGTCACGCGCGCAATCCGTGGCCGTCGATGGACGATCCAGACGCTTTCGCCGCGCAGTGCTGGTTGCGGGCCGAACGGCAGGTCTTCTTCCCGGTGGGCCAGGGCACGCGACAAGCCGTGTTCACCATCCGGGTCATGCTCGAGCCCCTGACCGAGGCCGTCCAGGAGCCGTCGCAGGCCCGCCGCCTGCACGATGCGTTGGCGTCGATGTCGCAGGCGGTGCTGGCCTACAAGAACCTCACGGCCGCGCGCGCGCCCCTGTTGCGCTGGCTCGCCTCGCGGCGGGGCGATCCGATTTCCTAGAAGCCGCGCCGCGAGAGCACGAAGCCCAGCATGATCAGCATCAGGCCGACCACGAGCGCGATTCCGACCACCGCAATCGCCAGCGTCTTGCCGCTCGACAGCGGCGAACGCCAGGCAGCCGTCGGTTGCGATGCCAATGCCGGCGGCAGCGGTGTCACCGCGGGCATCCAGGCCACCAGCTCTTTCGACCCGATCGTGGGCAGGACATTCGCGACGCCCAGGGTGACGTCGCGCCGCCTGCGGTACCAATCGACGATCGCCTCGCGC
>JAAOZX010000024.1 GCA_012274225.1 Comamonadaceae bacterium
CATCCCATTCCGCGCTGGGGCGCGGAATGAAATGCTCCCCACAAGGCCGTATTGACACCCCCCCCACCCAACCCTCCCCTCGAGGGGAGGGCCAGATACAGGAGGTTCCCGCATGAGCACGACTCTCACCGCCGCGGTCGCGCAGACGGCCACCGTGCTGCTGGACACGCCGGCCACCCTGGAGAAAGCAATCGGGCTGGTCAACGAAGCGGCGGGGCGCGGCGTGCAGCTGCTGCTGTTTCCCGAGGCCTTCATCGGCGGCTATCCCAAGGGCGCCGATTTCCATATCTACCTGGGCGGGCGCACGCCGGCCGGCCGGGCCGAGTTCAAGCGCTACTTCGACGCCGCGGTCACCGTCGACGGGCCGGAGATCGCGCAGCTGGCCAAGGCCGCCGCGCGGCATCGCCTGTATGTGGTGATGGGCATCATCGAGCGCGACGGCGGCACGCTCTATTGCACGGCGGTCTACCTTGGGCCTGACGGCCAGATCCTCGGCAAGCACCGCAAGCTGATGCCCACCGCGCTGGAACGGCTGGTCTGGGGCTTCGGCGACGGATCGACGCTGGCCGCGGTGGACACGCCCTTCGGCAAGCTGGGCGCCGTGATCTGCTGGGAGAACTACATGCCGGCCCTGCGCATGGCGATGTACCAGCAGCGCGTCGCCCTCTATTGCGCACCCACCGCCGACGATAGAGACAGCTGGGCTTCGACCATGCAGCACATCGCGCTGGAGGGCCGTTGCTTCGTGCTGTCGGCCTGCCAGCACCTGCGGCGCTCGCAATTTCCCGGCGAGATGAACAACCGCTTGCCGGAAGCGCCCGACACCGTGTTGATGCGCGGCGGCAGCATGATCATCGATCCGCTTGGCAAAATGCTGGCCGGCCCGGTGTTCGACGAAGATGCGCTGCTCACGGCCGAACTCGACCTGTCGCTGATCCCCATGGGGCAGATGGACTTCGACGTGGTCGGCCACTACGCCCGCCCCGACGTGTTCGCGCTGCACGTGAATACGGCACCGCAACCCGCCGTGACGCTGGACGACGGCCACGGCAGCGCGAGCGCTCGCCATGGGTAGGCTCGCGCTGGCGGCCAAGCTGACGCACGTGCCGTCGATGTACCTGAGCGAACTCGACGGGCCGCGCAAGGGCACGCGGCAGGACGCGATAGCCGGCCACGTGGAGATCGGCCAGCGCTGCCGCGCGCTGGGCGTCGACACCCTGGTGGTGTTCGACACCCACTGGCTGGTCAACGCCAACTACCACATCAACTGCGCTCCGACGTTCAAGGGTCGCTACACCAGCAACGAATTGCCGCATTTCATCAGCAACATGGCCTACGAGTTTCCCGGCAATCCCGGGCTCGGCCAGTTGCTGGCCCGCAAGTGCAACGAGTTCGGGGTGGAGACGCTGGCCCACGACCGCACCACGCTGGCCCCGGAATACGGCACGCTGGTGCCGATGCGCTACATGAACGCCGACCGGCATTTCAAGGTGGTGTCGGTGTCGGCGCTGTGCATGGCGCATTACCTGAACGACAGCGCCCGGCTCGGCTGGGCGATCCGCCGCGCTATCGAAGACGACTATGACGGCACCGTGGCCGTGTTCGCGAGCGGCTCGCTGTCGCACCGGTTCGCGCAGAACGGGCTCGCGCCCGAGTTCGCCTTTAGGATCTGGAGCCCGTTCCTGGAGGCGCTGGACCGGGAAGTGATACGCATCTGGCAGGCCGGCGACTGGAAGACCTTCTGTGGCATGCTGCCCGAGTACGCCGCCAAGGGCCATGGCGAGGGCTTCATGCATGACACCGCGATGCTGCTGGGCGCGCTGGGCTGGTCCGATTACGACGGCAAGGCCGAGGTCGTGACGCCCTACTTCGGCGCGTCGGGCACCGGCCAGATCAACGCCGTGTTCCCGGTGACGGCGCAGACCGGTGTCGCGATCCCGGCGGCACAGGCTTCTGCGGCCGACGGCTACACCGCCATCGCGACACGCCTGTAGCGAATTAATTGGAATCTGACCCCATTTTGTCTGGTGATCCCCTCTCATGCCGCACCTGGTCATCCTCTACACGCCCAATCTCGATGCGGAGACCGACATGACGGCGCTGTGCCGCGCGCTGGCCGACACCATGCTGACGATCCGCGACGAGGCCGGCACGCAGGTGTTCCCCACCGGTGGAACACGGGTGCTGGCCTA
This sequence comes from Comamonadaceae bacterium, assembly GCA_012274225.1. GTDB lineage: Bacteria > Pseudomonadota > Gammaproteobacteria > Burkholderiales > Burkholderiaceae_C > Ramlibacter. The sequence continues at coordinate 2,193 of JAAOZX010000024.1, forward strand.
TCCGGCGGCGCACTGCGCCGTCGCCGACGGCAAGGGCGACTACGCGTTCATCTACCTCAATGTGCGGATGGCGTCGGGCCGCTCCGACGCCGTGAAGCGGCAGGTGGGCGACAGCCTGCTCGATTGCGCGAAGACGCAGCTGGCGCCGCTGTTCGAGCGACGGCTGATCGGCATGACGCTGCAGGTCGATGAGAGTGCCGGCCAGGTCTACGACGGCAAGCACAGCACGCTGCATCCGCTGTTCAACAAATGACCGCGACATGTTCGACCCGGACCTGATCGAACGGCTGGCCGCCGAACTGGACCAGAGCGAACGCTCGCGCGTGCAGGTCGAGCACTTCTCCAGGCGCTTTCCCGGCATGAACGTCGCCGATGGCTACGCGGTCGCGCGCGCCTGGGTGAAGATGAAGATCGCGCGCGGTGCGGTGGTGCGCGGCCACAAGATCGGCCTGACCTCGCGCGCCATGCAGCAGGCCAGCCAGATCGACGAGCCCGACTACGGCACGCTGCTGGACGACATGTTCATCGCGGACGGCAGCGACATCCCGGCCAGCCGTTTCATCGCACCACGGGTCGAGGTCGAACTGGCCTTTGTATTGGGCAGGCGGCTGCGCGGTCCGGACGTTACCTTGGCGGACGTGCTGGCGGCCACCGACCACGTGGTGCCGGCCATCGAAATCATCGACGCCCGCATCGAGCAGTTCGACCGCCACAGCAAGGCCATGCGCAGGGTCTTCGACACCATCTCCGACAACGCGGCCAATGCCGGCATCATCACCGGCGGCCGCCCGGTCAAACCCGACGCGGTCGACCTGCGCTGGGTCAGCGCCCTGCTCTACAAGAACGGCGTGATCGAGGAGTCCGGGGTCGCCGCCGCCGTGCTCGACCACCCCGCGAACGGGGTGGCGTGGCTGGCCAACAAGCTGGCGCCGTGGGACGAATTCCTGGAGGCCGGCGAGGTGGTGCTGGCCGGATCGTTCACCCGGCCGGTCGCCGCCGTCGCGGGCGATACTTTCCGTGTCGACTATGGCCTTCTGGGCAGCATTTCGTTTCGTTTCGTCTGAAGATTCCGGCCCTCCCGCAATCCAACATCTGGAGACTGCAATGAACGCCATCCTCAAGCCTTCCGCCGCCGACATGCATCCAGACGAATGGCGGGAACGGGTGCAACTGGCTGCCTGCTACCGCGTGTTCGACCTGCTGGGCTGGACCGAGATGATCTACAACCACGTCACGGTGCGCTTGCCCGACAGCGTGACCGGCGGCGCCAGGCAGTTCCTGATCAACCCCTTCGGCCTGCACTACAGCGAAGTGACGGCCAGCAACCTGCTGAAGATCGACGTAGCAGGCAACAAGCTGGACGACAATCCCTGGCCGGTCAATCC
>JAAOZX010000185.1 GCA_012274225.1 Comamonadaceae bacterium
CCGTAGGCGCCCGCCGGCTCAGCTGGCGGTGGTGCCCATGGAACGATGGCGTCTTCCATCCCACAAGGAAGCCGTCATGTCCATATCACTCATTCTCCTCATCCTGCTGGTCCTGCTGCTGGTCGGCGCGCTGCCCACGTGGGGACACAGTCGCAGCTGGGGCTACGGCCCGTCGGGCGGCCTGGGCTTGCTGGTGCTGATCCTGGTGGTGCTGTTTCTCATGGGGAAGATCTAGCTGCCTCTGAACGTGCTGTGTGGCGGGGCGTCAGCAAGCGCCGGGCTGGGCTCAGCTGTGCAACTGGCCCCATAACTTGTCCAGCCGCTTGACGCTGACGGGCTGCGGCGTGCGCAGCTCCTGCGCGAAGAAGCTCACGCGCAGCTCCTCCAACAGCCAGCGGAACTCCTGCATGCGCGGATCGACCGCGCCCTTGCGCTCGGCCACCAGCCGCCAGTAGCGCTGGTCCTGTGGCCGCAGTTCCGCCAGTCGCGCCGCATCGCGGGCCGGGTCGGCCCGCAGCTTGTCGAGCCGCAACGTGATGGCCTTGAGATAGCGCGGAAAATGTTGCAGCTGGTTCCATGGCGTGGCCGCCAGGAAGCGCGCGGGCATCAACCGTTGCAGTTGGCCGGTCGCGTCGGCGCAGGCTTCGGGGTGGTTTCTGGTGTCCTTGATCTTGCGCACCGACAGCGCGTACTCGGCGAGGACGGTGGCCGCCAGCCGGGCCACCTCGTTGGCGATCAGGGTCAGGCGGCCCCGGCCTTCGTCGACGCGCCGCTTGAAATCGGCCTCGTTCGCCGGCAGCGGATCAAGCAGGAAGGCGCGTTCCAGCGCCACTTCGATGATCTGCCCCCGCAGATCCTCCAGCGTGCCCAGCGGCATGTAAGCCACCGCCATCTTCTGCAGGTCGGGGAGGTTCTTTTCCAGGTATTTCAGGGCATCGCGGATCTGCAGCGCGAACAGGCGCCGCAGCCCGGCGCGGTGCTTCGCCGAGGCCATGTCCGGCTCGTCGAACACCTCGATCGTCACCGCATCACCCTGGTCGATCAGTGCGGGAAACCCGATCAATCGGGTGCCGCCCTTGCGAATCTCCATCAGCTCGGGCAGTTCGCCGAAGGTCCATGCGGTATAGCGCTCATCGGCCGCGGTCTGAACCGGTCCTGCCGCCTTGGGCGAACCGTCGGGATCGCGGGGCGCGCTCGCCACGTCGCCGGCCTGCCCTGGGGCATCCGCAGCGGAAGCCACGGCCTTCATTCCGGCCAGCGCCTGGAATGCGCCACGGGCCTGTGCACCCAGATCCGCCTTGAGCGCGCCCAGGTTGCGGCCCATGCCCAACTGCCGACCGTGCTCGTCGACAACGAGGATGTTCATGAACAAGTGCGCCGGCAGCATGTCGAGCTTGAAGTCGGCCCGCTTGACGTCCAGGCTGGTGCTGTCGCGCACCAGCTTGAGCAACGCATCGGTGAGCGAGCCGCGACCCCAGGCCCTCGGTTCCGACAATTGCCCGGCCAGCCGCTGCGCCGACTCCGGCAGCGGCACGAAGCGGGACCGCGGCCGCTGCGGCAGGCTCTTGAGCAGGGCCTGCACCTTGTCCTTTAGCATGCCGGGTACCAGCCATTCCGCCCGCTCCTCGCTCACCTGGTTCAAGACGAACAACGGCGCCGTCACGGTGAGCCCGTCGCGCGGGTCTCCCGGCTCGTGCAGGTAAGTCGCCGCGCAGTCCACGCCACCCAGGCGCACGGTCTTGGGGAACGATTCCGTGGTGATGCCTGCGGCCTCGTGGCGCATCAGTTCGTCGCGCGTGAGCTGCAGCCGTGCCGTTTCCACTCGGTCCGCATGCCGGTACCAGCGCTCGAAAGTGGCGCCGCTGCAGACGTCGCGCGGGATCAGCTTGTCGTAGAAGGCGTAGATCAGCTCCTCGTCGACCAGCACGTCCTGGCGACGCGACTTGTGTTCCAGCTCCTCCACCTGCTTCACCAGTTTTTCATTGGCGGCCAGGAACGGATAACGCGTCTCCCACTGCCCCGCCACCAGGCCTTCGCGAATGAAGATCTCGCGCGCGCCCTGCAGGTCGACCCGCGCGAACGGCACCCGTCGGCCGCTGTAGACCACCAGCCCGTACAGGGTGGCTCGCTCCAGCGACATGACCTCCGCTGCTTTCTTTTCCCAATGCGGATCGAGCAACTGCTTCTTCAGCAGGTGGCCGGCCACCTGCTCGATCCAGAGCGGCTCGATGTTGGCGATCCCGCGCCCGAACAATCGGGTGGTTTCCACCAGTTCGGCGCACACCACCCAGCGGCCCGGCCGTTTCTTCAAATGCGCGCCCGGATGGCGGTAGAACTTGATGCCGCGGGCGCCGAGATAGACGTCCTCCTCATCGAGCTTGCAACCGATGTTGCCCAGCAAACCGGCCAGCATCGACTTGTGCAGCTCCTCGTAGCCGGCCGGTTGGGTGTTCAGTGGCCACTTGTGCTCGGCCACCACGGTGTGCAACTGGCTGTGGATGTCGCGCCATTCGCGCACCCGCCGCACGTTGATGAAGTTCTGGCGCAGCAGCTGCTCGTATTGGCGGTTGGAGAGCTTGTGCGCCGGCGCACCCTC
>JAAOZX010000025.1 GCA_012274225.1 Comamonadaceae bacterium
CCTGCGGGAAGCCTGGAACGAGCAGCGGCAGGCGTTCACCGAGAGCTTCGGCGGCCACGACCTCGACGCCAGCGTCCTGCTGATGGCGGAGGTGAGCTTCATCGATCCGAACGATGCCCGCTTCGTCGCTACCGTCGAGGCGCTCGAGAACTCGTTGTGCGATGGACCTTACATGCGACGCTACGAAGCCCCCGACGATTTCGGCAAGCCCGAAACCGCCTTCAACATCTGCACCTTCTGGCGGATCGACGCGCTGGCACGTATCGGCCGCAAGGTCCAGGCCCGCGAGATCTTCGAGGTCATGCTGGCCAGCCGCAACCCGCTGGGCCTGCTGTCGGAAGACACCCATCCGGTCACCGGCGAGATGTGGGGCAATTTTCCGCAGACCTATTCGATGGTCGGGCTGATCAACGCCGCAGTGCGTTTGTCCGCGCCCTGGGACACCGTCATCTAGGAAGAGTCGCGATGCCAAGGCTTGTCGTCGTCTCCAACCGTGTGGCGGACCCGCGCAAGACAGCGGCGGGCGGGCTGGCGGTCGCCCTGGCCGACGTGTTGAACAACACCGGCGGCCTGTGGTTCGGCTGGAGCGGCAAGATCACCGAAGGCGCGGCCGAGAGCGGGCTGCGCACGCACCAGGCCGGTCCCGTCAAGCTGGTCACCATCGACCTCGGCCGCGACGACTACGACTCTTTCTACATGGGTTATTCCAACGGCGTGCTGTGGCCGGTGTTTCATTACCGGCTCGACCTGGCGGATTTCGACCCCGGCTACATCGCCGGATATCGGCGCGTGAACCAGTTGTTCGCGCGCAGACTGCTGCCGCTGCTGCGCGACGACGACATCATCTGGGTGCAGGACTACCATCTGATCCCGCTGGCTGCGGAACTGCGCGCGCTGGGCTGCACCCAGCGCATCGGCTTCTTCCTGCACATCCCGCTGCCGCCGCCGCTGATGCTGGCGGCGATCCCGGGCCACGACTGGCTGATTCGCGCGCTCTTCGCGTACGACCTCGTGGGGTTCCAGAGCCGGGCCGATCACTCGCACTTCTGCAGCTATGTGCAGGCCGAGGCCCACGCGCAGGATGTGGGCGAGGGCCGCAGGCGCGCCTTCAACCGCACCGTCCAGGCCGGCGCCTTTCCCATCGGCATCGACGTCGAGGAGTTCACCGCACTCGCCAACGCCCCGGACGGGCGCGAGATGCACCGGCGCATGCGCAACGAATATTCGCGGCGCAAGCTGCTGGTCGGGGTGGACCGGCTCGACTATTCCAAGGGCTTGCCCAACCGCATGCGCGCGTTCCGCGACATGCTGCAGCGCTACCCCGACACGCACAACAGCGCGACCCTGATCCAGATCGCGTCACCCAGCCGCGAGGACGTCAGCGCCTACACCGACATCCTGCACGAGCTGGAGAGCATCTGCGGCTCGATCAACGGCAATTTCGGCGAACTCGACTGGATGCCGGTGCGCTACATGCATCGCACGGTGGCGCGCACCCGCCTGCCGGGCCTGTACCGAGCCAGCCGGGTGGCGCTGGTGACGCCGCTGCGCGACGGCATGAACCTGGTTGCCAAGGAATTCATCGCGGCACAGGACCCCCAGGACCCCGGCGTGCTGGTGCTCTCGCGATTCGCCGGCGCGGCGGAGCAGCTGACCGAGGCGCTGCTGGTCAATCCCTACGACATCGAAGGGACCGCCAATGCAATCCACCTGGCGCTGCAAATGCCGGTCGAAGAGCGGCGCACCCGTTACCAGGCGCTGATCGAATCGATCCGCCAATACGACGTCCACTGGTGGTGCGACACCTTCCTGGACACCTTGGCCAACGCCGAGGCCGAGGAAACCGGCACGCCCTGGTTGCGGCTGTAGCGCACAGCAGCCGCCGTGTGCCGGTGCACTACAGCCCGGCCAGCGTCAACGCATCGGCACTGCCGCCGAAATATTTCTGCAGGCACTCCCGAAACACTGTTTCTTCCGGCGCGACCCGATCGAAGAGGGTCATCGATGAATGGAACTTGAGATCGTCGGGGGAGCCGAAGATCGCATGGGCATCGTCGCCCCGGGCGTCGAGCACCAGCCGGCTGCACTCGCGCAGACGCGCGCCCAGCAGCGGGTGGGCGAGGTAAGCCCGCGCCTCTTCGAGCGAGCCGATCGCGTAGCGCTGGGCCATCGCGCTGTGGCCCAGGCCGGCGAGCTGCGGAAAGACGAACCACATCCAGTGACTGCGTTTGCGGCCGGCGCGCAGCTCGGACAGCACCTGGTCGTAGACGGCCTCCTGGGCCGCCACGAACCGCGCAAGGTCGAGGCGACCCGTCATCGAAGCCAGCCCGGCGGCGCTGCACTCAACGTTTGAGCGGCACGATCTTCTGGTCGATCGCGCCGAAGAGGCTCTGTCCGTCCCTGCCGCGCATCTCGATGCGGATCGTGTCGCCGAACTTCATGAACTCGGTGACAGGCTTGCCGTCCTGGATGGTCTCGATGGCGCGCTTCTCGGCGATGCAGCTGTAGCCCTTCGGCCATTCGGTCTTGCCGTTGGCGCCGGTCACGCCCTTGTTGCTGACCGTGCCCGAGCCCACGATGCTGCCGGCCCGGACATTGCGCGTCTTGCAGATGTGCGCGATCAGCTGGCCGAAATGGAAGGTCATCTCCGGGCCGGCTTCGCACATGCCGACCTTGCGGCCGTTCCAGGTGCTTTGCAGCGTGAGCTTCAGGCGGCCCTGGTCCCAGTCGTCGCCCAGTTCGTCCAGCGTCACCGCGACCGGACTGAAAGCCGTAGCCGGCTTGCCCTGGAAGAAACCGAAGCCCTTCGCCAGTTCCGCCGGAATCAAGCTGCGCAGCGATACATCGTTGGCGATCATGACCAGCCGGATGCCATCCAGCGCCTGCTCGGGGGTGGAGCCCATCGGCACGTCGCCGGTGATCACCGCGATCTCCGCCTCGAAGTCGATGCCGTATTCCTCCTTGGGCACCACCACGTCGTCGCACGGGCCCAGAAAGTCGTCGCTGCCGCCCTGGTACATCAGCGGGTCGGTGTAGTAGCTCGCAGGAACCTCGCTGTCGCGCGCGGCGCGCACCAGCTCCACATGGTTGATGTAGGCGGAGCCGTCGGCCCACTGATAGGCGCGCGGCAGCGGCGCCATGCATTGCGCCGGATCGAAGGCGAATGCATGGCGGGCCTTGCCGCTGTTCAGGCTGTCGTACAGGTCCTGCAACTGCGGGGACAGGAAGCCCCAGTCGTCCAGCACCTGCTGCAGCCGGTCGGCGATGCCGGTCGCATAGTGGGCCGTGCCCAGGTCACGGGCCACCACGACCAGCTGCCCGTCGCGCGAACCATCCTTGTAGGTTGCCAGCTTCATTCGAATTGCCCCCGGGGTCAGGATGCGTTAGAGTCCCCAAGACGTTACGCATTGTGAAATGAATTTACCTAATCGTAATTCTACAGAAGGGCGCCGCGCATGAAGGCGCGCGCCGGCATCCAGTCCGTTGAAGTGGGATTCGGTCTCCTGGAAGCATTGTCGCTGGCCACGGGACCGCTGATGTTGCGCGACCTGGCAGCCGCAGCCGGCATGAGCGCGGCCAAGGCGCATCGCTACCTGGTGAGTTTCCAGCGGCTGCGACTGGTGGCGCAGGACCCCGTCAGCACGCGCTACGACCTCGGCCCGGCGACGCTCAAGCTCGGGTTGGCCTCGCTGTCGCGGCTGGATGCCGTCAGGCTGGCGCGCGAGCGCATCGCCGGGCTGAGAGAACAGATCGGCCATACGCTGGCCCTGGCCGTGTGGGGCAACCACGGCCCCACCATCGTGCACTGGGAGGAATCCGCGCAGGCGATCACCGTCAACCTGCGACTGGGCGACGTGATGCCGCTGCTGACATCGGCGACGGGCCGCTGCTTCGCGGCTTTTCTCTCGCGTGAGGCAATCGCCCCGCTGTTGAAGGAGGAGGTGGCGCTGGCGCAAAAGCAGGGGCGTACCGATGTGCCGGCTTCGATGGCCCAGGTCCGCGTCCTGCTCGATGACGTGCGCGACCGCGGCGCAGCGCGGGTGGTGGACACGCTGCTGCCCGGCATCGTCGCGTTTTGCGTGCCGGTCTTCGATTCGGATGGCCACATGGTCCTGGGCCTGATCGCCCTGGGCCCCGCCGGCGCTTTCGACCCGGAGTGGGACGGCGCGGTGGACCAGCCCTTGCGCGTCGCGGCACGGCAGCTGTCGGGCGACCTCGGCTATCCCGGGTGAGCGGCGACCATGCCACTGCGGCCCCTGTTGCTCCTCGTCGCGGCCGTGCTGGCCACCCACTGGTGGATCCTGGTCGCGGCGAACTCGCCGGTACGGGTGCGCGACCGGCAGGCGATCCCGACCTTCGTCACCCGCAGCGTCACCGCCAGTTCGCCTGCCGGCGTGACGCCGGCCGAAAGCACTGCCCAGCCTGAACCGGCGCCCATCAAGGCGGTGGTGGCGCGACCCAGGCGGGTGCGGAAAGCGGAGCCCTCGGCAATCACCGGCGAAGTCTCCCCCGAGCCATTGCCGCCCAATCATTCGCCGGTCGTCACCGTGGCCGCGGCGGCGCCGGAGCCGGCCGCGATAGCCACGGCAAGCACCCAGCCGACCCCGAGGTTCAGCATCCCGGCGGCGGCACGGCTGCATTACCAGGTGACCGCCGCCGTGCGGCAGCTGCGCTTGCAGGGCGACGGCGAACTGGTCTGGCACCATGACGGCACCAGCTACGACGCGCAACTGGTCATCAGCTCACCGCTGTTGCCCTCGCGAATCCAGCACAGCACCGGCCTGATCACCGCCGAAGGCCTGGCGCCGCTGCGCTTTTCCGACAAGGCCCGCAGCGAAGAAGCGGCTCATTTCCTTCGCGACCAGGGCAAGGTGACTTTCAGCAGCAATCGGCCCGACGCCCCGCTGGTGGCCGGGACACAGGACCGCTTGAGCGTCATGCTGCAACTCGGTGCCATGGTGGGCGGGGCTCCGGCCAGGTTCCCGGCCGGCACCGTCATTTCGATCCCGACGGCGAGCACCCGTGAAGCCGAACCCTGGATGTTCACCGTGGAGGGCGAAGAAACGCTGGAACTGCCGGGCGGCAAGATTCCCGCACTCAGACTCATCCGTAACCCGCGCCGTCAGTTCGACCAGAAAGTGGAACTTTGGCTCGCGCCCCGCATGGATTACGTGCCGGTGCGGCTGCGTCTGACACAGGCGAATGGCGATTGGGTCGACCAGCAGTGGTCCTCCACCGACAGACGCTGAGCTTGGCCCGGGCCTACTCTGGATGTCAAGGAAGGCCCTTCCAGCGTTTACCCGGTCCTCCTTGAAACCGGCACGAACGTTGCCAACTGAAGTGGCAAAGGATTTCCCACCATGCAAATGCTCTATGACTCCGACACGTTTGTCGTCGTGCACATGCAGGCGAACGAACCCGCCGACGGCGAACCGTCCCCGCGGATCGCCAGGCACGGCTTCGAGATCGTCGACAAGCGGTCGAACAAGGAGGTCTACCTCGACGGTTCGTGGGCCGACGCGTTCCAGCGGCAGATCACCGCCTGGCAACTGAACACGCCGACCCAGGAAGAGGTCGAGGAAACGCTGGACCGCTACGCCGAGCTCGCGCAGAACCCCCTGGTCATGCACTGACCGCTTCCAGCCCCCGGTTGCTACCGGTCGGCGGTCCATCGATACAACGTCTCCACCAGCACCCCAGCTCCAGCACCTTAGCGGTCACGCCGTCTCGGCAATGCCGGCATGGCGCCAAGCAACCATCGTCGCCGGTGCAACCCGGTGCCTCCCGCCCGCCAACATTGGCGCAAAGGCTTAGTATCGTTGCATGCGTATCCGATCCTCAGCAATCCTGGTGGCCCTGCTGGCCGGTTGCAGCACGCCTTTGACGATGCCCGATGTCGTGAGTGCCGACGGTCCGCCGCCCGATATCGTCATGTTGGGCGAGCAGCACGACGCCCCCGAACACCAGGCGATGCACAGCCGGGTGGTGACGGCGCTCGCAGCCCGCGGCGTCCTGGCGGCGGTGGTGCTGGAGATGGCGGATCGGGGCCACTCCACCGCCGGGCTGCCGGTCCAAGCCTCCGAAACCGAGGTGCGCCAGGCGTTGGGGTGGGACGAGGCGGGTTGGCCCTGGCCGCCGTACCGGCCGGCCGTGATGGCGGCGGTAGCCGCTGGCGTACCGGTCCTGGGTGGGAACCTGTCGCGCCCGCAACTGCGTGAGGCCCGCAACGACACGCGTCTCGATGCCATCCTGCCGGGGCCGGCGCTGAAGGCGCAGCAACAGGCCATTCGCCGGGGCCACTGCGACCTCCTGCCCGAGTCCCAGATCGGGCCGATGACGCGCATGCAGATCGCCCGCGACCGCTCGCTGGCGCAGACCCTGGCGCAAGCGGCGGTGCCCGGCAAGACCGTCCTGCTGCTGGCCGGCGGCCGCCACATCGACGAGAAGCTTGGCGTTCCCATGCACCTGCCGTCCAGCCTGCATGTGCTGGCGGCGCCGCTGCCGCCGGAGCCCGAGAAGAAGGATTACTGCGCCGAGCTCGAACGGCAGATGAAGCCCCGCCCCGGGGTCTAGTCTGCAGCCGGGCACATTGCGATCCGGGCCGGCCTCAGTCGAACGCCCTGGCCAGCCAGGGATGCGAGGTCACCGATCCTTCGTGCGCGTGGTAGATGCAGGTGCGCCGGCTCGAGAGGCGACAGCGGAACTTGGGCATGGTGACGTGGGCGACCACGTTGTCGGTGTATTGGTGCTGGCGGTCCTGCGTGATGTCGACCAGCAATTGCTCAGCGAAGCGCCGGTTGAAACACATGGTGGAACTCATGCCGCCGGGCGCGTGCACCGTGAAATCGACTTCGGGGGCGTAGCGGAAGTCGGCGGCCCTGGTGTACAGCAGCCCGCAGCGACTCGATACCGAAAAGTCGAAATCCCGCAGATCCTGCAGGCCGAGCGCGACATGGTCGCGCAGGTACAGGTCGTCGTGGTCGGCCCAGAAGAAATGCGAGCATCCCTGTTCCAGCAGATAGCGCAGCGGAATCGCATACCACCGATGCTGCTCGATCGTTTCCGGTGTGTGGATCCAGACCAGCTGCGAGGCGATCCGAAGGTCGGCGATCGCCCAGTCGTAGGCGACGGGGTTGCCGTTCTGGTGCACGCAGATCACGTCCGGCGGCCGGGATTGCGCGGCCAACTGCAGCACGCACGAGCGCAGCAGGTCCGGCCGGTTGAAAGTAGGCACCATGACGCCGACCTTGGCGGGGATTGCCACCTTCGGCCGGGGGGCCGGCAGCGGCGCCGGTGGCAGTGAAGGTTTCAAGGACGCAACCGGCCGCCGCCGGCCTTCAGGCGTGCTTGCGGATCGAATCGGCCAGGGTGTTGACCAGCGTGTCGATGTGCTGCTTTTCCACGATGTACGGCGGCGCGATCACCACCACGTCGCCGGCCGAGCGCACCAGGGCGCCCTTGTGGAAGCAGTCCAGGAAGATGTCGTAGGCGCGCTTGCCCGGCGAGCCGGCAATCGGCGCCAATTCCACGGCGGCGGCCAGACCCAGGCTGCGGATGCCGATGACGTTGGGCATGCCCTTGAAGGCACTGTGGAAGGCATCGCCCAGGACCTTGCCCATCTCGCCGGCGCGCTGGAACAGGTTCTCCTCGCGATAGAGGTTCAGCGTGGCGATGGCCGCGGCGCACGCCACCGGATGGCCGGAATAGGTGTAGCCGTGGAAGAACTCGACCACGTGCTCGGGCGCCTCGGTCTTCATCATGGCGTCGTACAGCTTGTCGCGGCAGATCACGCCGCCCAGCGGGATCACCCCGTTGGTAACGCACTTGGCGAAATTGAGCATGTCCGGCACGACGCCGTAGAAGTCGGCGCCGAAATTGGTTCCCAGGCGGCCGAAGCCTGTGATCACCTCGTCGAAGATCAGCAGGATGCCGTGCTTGTCGCAGATCTCGCGCAGGCGCTTCAGGTAGCCCTTGGGCGGCAGGTACCAGCCGGCGCTGCCGGCGACCGGCTCGACGATGATCGCGGCCACGTTGCTGGGGTCGTGCAGCGGCAGGATGCGGTTTTCCAACTCCAGCAGGATGTCCTCCTGCCAGACCGGCTCCTGGTTGTGGATGTAGGCATGGTTGACCGGGTCGTGGATGAAGCGCATGTGGTCGACCCGCGGCAGCAGCGCGCTGCCGTAGACCTTGCGGTTGGCCGGGATGCCGCCGACGCTCATGCCGCCGAAGCCCACTCCGTGATACCCCTTTTCCCGGCCGATGAAGAGGTTGCGATGGCCTTCCCCGCGCGCCCGGTGATAGGCCAGCGCCACCTTGAGCGACGTGTCGGCTGCCTCCGAGCCTGAATTGCAGAACAGCACCTTGTTCAGGTCGCCGGGCGCCATGGCCGCGATCATCTCGGCGGCCTTGAAGGCCTTGTCGTTGGAAACCTGGAACGCGGTGGCGTAATCCAGCGTGTCCAGTTGCTTCTTGATCGCCTCGTTGATCGGCTTGCGGTTGTGCCCGGCGCCGACGCACCAGAGGCTGGAAATGCCGTCGATCACCTTCTTGCCGTCGTGGGTGGTGAAGGTCATGCCGTCGGCGCCGACAAAGACGCGCGGGTCCTTGCGGAACTGGCGATTCGGGGTGAAGGGCAGCCAGTGGTTGTCCATCGAGAAGTCGTTGTAGGCCATTTCGGTTCTCCGGTACTTGCGGCAATACTGCATTTTCGCACCGACCGTCCGGTCCGGACAGCCCGGCAGCTGCTGCGACAATTCGGCTGCCATGAACCACACTTACATCCTGACCCTCTCGTGCCCGGACAGGCCCGGAATCGTGCACGCCGTTTCCGGCTTCCTGCTCGAGCGCGGCGGCAACATCGAGGAAGCGGCGCAGTACAACGACCCCGGCACCGGGCTCTTTTTCATGCGGGTGCAGTTCGCCTGCGGCCGGCTGGGCTACGAGGATCTGGCGGCGCAGCTGAAGCTGTTCGCCGAGCCGTTTGGCATGGCCTGGAAGCTGCACGCCACCCGGCAGGCTATGCGCACGGTGATCCTGGTCAGCAAGGAGGGGCACTGCCTGAACGACCTGTTGTTCCGCTGGAAGAGCGGGCTGCTGCGGCTGGAGATCGCCGCGATCGTTTCCAATCACCGCGACTTCTACCAGCTGGCCGCCAGCTACAACGTGCCGTTCCATCATGTGCCGGTGACTGCTGCAACCAAGGCCCAGGCCGAGGCCCGGCAGTACGAGATCATCGAATCCGAGGGCGCGGAACTGGTGGTGCTGGCGCGCTACATGCAGATCCTGTCCGACGACCTGTGCCGCAAGCTGGCGGGGCGCGCCATCAACATCCACCACAGCTTCCTGCCCAGTTTCAAGGGCGCCAAGCCCTATTACCAGGCGCACGAACGTGGGGTCAAGCTGATCGGCGCGACGGCCCACTACGTGACGGCGGACCTCGACGAGGGCCCGATCATCGAGCAGGACGTGGCCCGGGTGGACCACAGCGCCACAGTGGAAGACCTGACGGCGCAGGGCCGCGACACCGAAAGCCAGGTGCTGGCCCGTGCGGTCAAGTGGCACAGCGAGCACCGGGTGCTGCCCAACGGCCACAAGACCGTGATCTTCAAGTAAGGCGGTCCCCCAAGAGAAAACGCCGGGCCGCTCGAGGCGGGCCGGCGTATCGGCCGTTGGCGTCCTAGTGCTTGGTGGCGGTGATGATCTGGAAATTGCCGAAGAAGAAGGTGGAGCGTTCCACCGACCAGCCGCCCATTTCCTTGAGGATCGTGACCGGATCGTGGCTGTCCCACAGGGCCAGACCGAGCGGCTCGAACACCTTGAAATAGCTCCAGCTCAGGCACTTCAGGACCCAGGGCGTGGGCTTGTGGAATTCGCCCAGGTACAGCTTGCCGCCGGGAGCCAGCATGCGGCCGGCTTCGCTCAAAGCCTTGGCCTTGAGGTCGTGCGGCAGCTCGTGCAGCAGGAAGAACATGACGTTGGCGTGGGCGAAGCCCTCCTTCTGCGTCATCCCGGTCGCGTCGTCCTCGATGTACTCGATCTTGCGTGCGTGCTGACCCAGCTTGCTCTTGGCATGCGTCAGCTCGTTCGTGATGATGTCGGCGATCACGATGCGCTCGGCGCCCGATTCCAGCGAGGCTTCCACCACGCGTGGAATCACGTTGCCGAAGGCGCACGAGGTGATCAGCACCTTCTTGCGCTTCAGGTTGGTGGTGCGCAGGCCGGCGACGATCTTCGACACCAGGCGGTGATACTGGAACAGCAGGATCGCGGAGATGATCGGCTGGAAGTCGACCATCTTGATCAGCCGCATGTTCGAGTAGATCGGATACACGTGCGATTCGCTGCTGCGCGGGCCTCCCGACAGCCCGCGCACGATCAGGGCGCCGCGGGTGGCGACAAAGAAGAAGATTCCGGTGGCCGCCAGCACGAACACCAGGGCGGACGCCGCATTGATCATCCAACTGCTCATTTCCCGTCCCCCCCACGGACCGCGCGGCCCGCTGCCTGTCTTGTTGTTGCCTGTCTCATGATGGTCCTTTCAGTCCAAGATTCGCTATCAGTGCCAGCATGGTGCCAGCGCTCGAGCAACCCCGACTTGATTTTTCTCATGCGAAGGAGGATCGAGCAGGGTCCGTCATGCCTGGAGGCGGTTCGGCTCGCCGGAGCCCAAGAGCGTTGATTTTTTGCCATGTAAAAATGGCGCCCGGCCTTTCCGCTTCATCTACAGTGCGTTGATGAACCCCGCACCCTCCATAGCCGAACGCGCCGAGCGCCAGTCCCAGGTGGTTCGCGCCCTGGGCAGCGTGCTGCCTTCGCACGCCTTGCTCTGGGACGCGGAGGACACCGCGCCTTATGAGTGCGATGGGCTGACGGCCTACCGGCAGCGGCCGCTGGCGGTGGCATTGCCCGAATCGGAAATCGAGGTGCAGGAAGTGCTGCAGGTCTGCCATGCACTGCGGGTCCCGGTGGTGGCACGCGGCGCCGGCACCGGCCTGTCCGGCGGCGCCATGCCCAACCCCATGGGCGTGACCTTGTCGCTGGCCCGGTTCAACCGCATCCTGAAGGTCGACTCGAGAGCGCGCACTGCGGTTGTCCAGTGCGGCGTGCGCAACCTGGCCATCAGCGAGGCCGCCGCGCCCCTCGGCCTGTACTACGCGCCCGACCCCTCCAGCCAGATCGCCTGCACCATCGGCGGCAACGTCGCCGAGAACTCGGGCGGCGTGCACTGCCTCAAGTACGGGCTGACCTTGCACAACGTGCTCAAGGTGCGCGGCTTCACGGCGCAGGGCGAGGCCGTGCAATTCGGCAGCGATGCCCTGGACAGCCCCGGCTACGACCTGCTCAGCGCGGTGGTCGGCAGCGAGGGCATGCTGGCGGTGATCACCGAGGTCACCGTGAAGCTGATCCCCAAGCCGCAACTGGCGCGCTGCATCATGGCCAGCTTCGACGACGTGCGAAAAGCCGGCGACGCGGTGGCGCAGGTGATTGCAGCCGGCATCATCCCGGCCGGGCTGGAGATGATGGACAAGCCCATGACCGCGGCGGTGGAAGACTTCGTGCACGCGGGCTACGACCTCGACGCCGCGGCGATCCTGCTGTGCGAAAGCGACGGCACGCCCGAGGAGGTGGAGGAGGAAATCGGCCGCATGGGCGCGGTGCTGAACGCCGCCGGTGCCACCGCGCTGGCAGTGAGCCGCGACGAAGCCGAGCGCCTGCGGTTCTGGAGCGGGCGCAAGAACGCCTTCCCGGCCTCGGGCCGCATCAGCCCCGACTACATGTGCATGGACTCGACCATCCCGCGCAGGCGGCTGGCCGACATCCTGCTGGCGATCCAGGCAATGGAAAAGAAGTACGGCCTGCGCTGCGTCAACGTGTTCCATGCCGGCGACGGCAACCTGCACCCCCTGATCCTGTTCGATGCCAACGAAGGCGATCAATTGCGCCGCTGCGAGAAGTTCGGCGCCGAGATCCTGGAAACCAGCGTGGCGATGGGCGGGACAGTGACCGGCGAGCACGGCGTCGGGATCGAAAAACTCAACTCGATGTGCGTACAGTTCTCGCCCGGCGAGCTCGACCAGATGCTGGGCGTCAAGCGCGCGTTCGACCCCGCGCAGCTGCTCAATCCGGGCAAGGTCATTCCCACGCTCAATCGCTGCGCCGAGTACGGCAAGATGCTGGTGCGGGGCGGGCGCATTGCCCACCCCGACCTGCCGCGCTTCTAGCTGCCAGAAACTAACGCCGGCACTGGTTGTCGTCGACGATGTTGTCGTGGCCGAGCCCGCGCTCGTCTTCCTGCCGTTGCTGCTCGCGCAGCAGCAGGTCGAAGAAGGTAGTGAGCGGACTTTCCATCTCGCTGAGCAACTGCTCGGCCAACGCCTGATTCCCGTCCAGCAATGCCGTCGCTTGGTCGAGCGACGGTGAGGGGGACGGCGCCGGCGTCGGTCCGGGCGTGGGCGCTGGTGTGGGGGCAGCTGTCGGCGCCGCGGTTGGCGCCGCGGTTGGCGCTGCCGTTGGCGCTGCCGTTGGCGCTGCGGTTGGCGCTGCGGTTGGCGCTGCCGTCGGTGCAGCGGTAGGCGCCGAGGTTGGTGCCGGCGTAGGTGCTGCCGTAGGTGCTGCGGTCGGCGCAGCCGTGGGTGCCGCGGTCGGCGCGGCAGTGGGAGCTGCTGTCGGTGCGGCCGTGGGTGCGGCCGTGGGTGCCGCGGTCGGTGCGGCGGTCGGCGCCGCTGTAGGCGCGGCCGTGGGTGCCGCAGTAGGTGCCGCAGTAGGTGCTGCGGTGGGAGCGGCGATGGCCGCCAGCAAAGAGCTAAACGAAAGCGAGGCGTTTGCCACGGACCCGGACAAAGTTGGCAACGGCCCGGTCGGCAGCGCCGAGTTGATCAAGGTGTAGGAACCTGCAGGTGGCTGCGAGGGGGCATTCAGCACCACGGAACTGGCCCCGCCAAACGTGACGTTGCCGGTACCTCCGCCGACGGTGATCTTGTCGTACGTAAGGCCATTCGCGGCGATATCGAACTCCATCGTGGCGCCCGCCGTCACATTGAAGTTGCCCCCCACGGTCATCGAACCGATTGCGCCCGCGCCACCCGATTTGAGGGTGCCCGCGAGTACCACGTCACCGGCTGCCGTGATCGCACCACCCGCGCTGATCGTGCCGACGTTGGAACCCAGCGTGGTCGTGGCGAAGCCGCTCCAATCCAGCGCGGTGCCGGTGCTGGCATTGGCCAGATTCAGTGTCGCTGCACCGCCGGGGCCGACGATCGAGCCGGCTCCCGCCGCGGTGAGCTTGCTCACCAGGAAAGCGGAATTCGGTGTTGCGAGGTCGATGTTCCCGCCGGTGCCGGCGGCCTGGGCCGTGACGCCGCCGCTGGTGTTGATCGCGAGGGGGGCGGCGGTGGCACCGATCGAACCGTTGGTCGCATTGACGAACACCGAGCCATTGGCCGACATATCGATATTCGTGCCCGCCGCCGCCGTGAAGGAGGGTGCCTGGAGGCTGACTGCATCGATTCCATCGACCGCGAACGTGACCGCGCTGTTCGACGACACGCCTTGCACCGTCACCAGGCCATTGCCCTGGTAGGAAATAGTCTTGTCAGCCCTGGCGGCGAGCAAGCTTGCGACGGTGTTGCCATTGAAGAGCGCAATGCTGCCCGTCGAAAAGCTCGTGGTCCCGGTGCTCCCGCCTGCATTGATGGCCGAGAAGCTGTTGCCGGTGTGCATCAAGGTGATATCGCCCGAGGCATTCACGGTGAGGGTCGACGCTTTGATCGGGGCTGACTGCTGGATGAACTGGTTCACGCTGGTGAGCGTGACCAGGTTGGGCGTCCCTGCGGTTCCGGAGGTGATGCCGCTCACGCCGTCCACGGTCCCTACGTCGATGAAGTTGTCGCCGACGAACCGGAATCCGGTCCCAGCCGGGTCATTGGCACGGCCGCTGATGGTTTGCACCAGATTGCCAGGGTCGCCCAGGTCCACCGAGCCGGCCACTGCATCGAGCGATTGGACAGAAAGCGGTGCCCCGAAACCCTGCGTGATGGACGCCGTATCGCTCTGGATCAGGCTGAGGGCGTTCGAACCCACCAGGGACATCGGACCGTCGATGGAAAGGCCGCCTGTGAAACTGCTGCCGCCAACAACAACCACGCTGGCCACCACATTGGTCAACTCCGCGCTGGTCAGGTTGAGGTTGTTGGTTTCGTCGGTCCCGCCCAGCGAAATATGCCGGCCTGTAGTGCTGGGCGAGATCACGGTGCGCGCGAGCCCTGAATTGATCAGGCCGTCGAGCTGCATCGCGTCGGCGACCAGCTGGATTTCGCCGGTGCCGGCGTTGGTGACGGTGGATAAAGAGTCGATCGCGATGCGGGGCTGGCTGGTGGGCGACGGCGAGGTGGCGAAGGCTTCCAGTTTCACCGTACCGGTGCCGGTGTTGTTCACCGCGCTGTTGATGAGGCTGAGATCGCCGTCCACGGCCGTCAGGCTGACCGCCGAGGTGGCCGAGACCGTCTCGCCCTCGATCCTTAGGGCGTTGAACCCACTGCCCGGCGCCGTCTGGCCCTTGATGGTGACGTTGCTGCCGCTCACAGTCAGCACAGCGTCCTGGATCACGACGCCTTCGGCCGCTCCGCTGGTTCCGGTGATATTGACGCTGCCGCCGTGCGCGTGAACCGACGAACGCACCAACGAGACCCCGTTGCCGCTGAACGAGCTTGTTCCGCCGGTAAGGGTGATGTTTCCGCCCGCCGATTCCAGGACTGCGCTGCTCAGGCTCACGTCGGCCCCCGGGCTGGTGATGGTCGCCGAACCTCCGCCGGTGATGGCCAGCAGATCGGCGCCGGTCGCTATTTGCGCGCCACTCAAGGAGATGCTGGCGGTCGCGGCTGCGCCCGCGTTGAACGTCAAATTGCCGCCCCCGGTGGTAACGGTTGTAGTGTTCAGGGAGATGCCGCCGTCGTTGCCGTTGACTGTCAGAGCGCCGCCCCCGGTACTGATGCTCCCGCCGGACGCCTGGACCCCCCGGGCAGCCGAGGGGTCGCCGGTGGTGCCGGCGAGAGTCACGCTGTCCGGCCCCGGCGTGCGGGTGATCGTACCGCCGCTCAGGAGAACGCCCGCCGTGGCGTCCGCGGAGGTTCCGATGATGTTCAGGGCACCAGCGCCGGTGATGTCGCCTTCGATGAGGACTCCCGCGCTGCTGTTCGGGTCCGGGGTAGGGGACGGGGTAGGAAGCGTCTTGGAGCCGGCGATCGTGCTGGTCGCCGCGGTCAGGATGTTGGCGCCGCTGAGGTGGACGCCCGAAGACAGGGGATCATCGGTGGAACCGTTGATGCCGATCGCACCCGTCCCTGCATTGAGCGTGGAGTCACCGACAGCGACGCCATCGCCCAAGCCGGCAACGGCACTCGTGATTGTGAGGTTGCCGCCGGCCGTCGTGATGGTGCTGCCCTGGACCGAAACGCCCGAGCTGTTCCCATTCAAGGTCACTGCGCCGGGGATTCGCGTGAGGGTGGCGCCGTTCAGGAGTACGCCGAGGCTGCCAACCTGGCTGGCGCCGTTGATCGTGAGTGGGCCGGCACCGGTGATGGTCCCGCCCACGGCGACACCGGGGCCGGGCGTGGGCACGGGAGACGCCGGAATCATCATCGTTCCGGTGAGCGTCGTGCCGCCGGTGATTACATTGACGCCAGACACTGCGATGCCCGCGGCCGCTTGGTCCTGCGTCGAACCGGTGACGGAAATGCTGCTCGATCCCGCATCGAGCGTCGCGCCGCTCAGGCTAACCCCGTTGCCTAAGCTCGGCGCGGTCGTTTGGCCAGCCGAGATGGTGATTGAACCATCGTTGGCCATGAGCGCCACGGAATTGACGCCGACCTTGCCGGTGGGCGCCGTCACGCCGATCGAGCCACCGAAGACGGGGCTGTTGAAACTGACGTCGGCATCACTGGTGATGAAAACCGATCCGCCGCCGGCATTGATGGCCTGATCGACCAGCAGATTGGCACCCGTCGTGCTCACATTGACCGAACCAAGACCCGTGGTGGAGATCCCGGCCACGCCGTCGACGGTACCGATCGTCAGCGCACTGGTGTTGGCATTCTTGAAACTGAATCCTCCCGCGCCCGCACTACCCGCAATGGTTCCCACACGGTTGCCCGGGTCCGTCAGCGACACGCCACCGGACGCCTGTGCCAGGAGCTGCTCAGCCCTGAGCGGCACAGACTGCGTGATGCTGCCGCCCAGCGCATCCATCCTGATCAAGCTGGTGGTGCCGCTGACGAAACCATTCAGGCTGATGCTCCCGCCGGCTTTCATTCTCAAAGCGCCGCCGGCGGACGCATCGATGGATCCGGTTGCCTGGACGATGATGTCGCTATCGGCGTTCAGGGTGAGTGAGCTGGCCGTGCTCCAGCTGACCCCATCGACAACTCTGATTGACCCGGCTCCGGTACCATCGCTGGTGGTGGTGACCGTTACATTGCTCGATGCCAACGCACCGATCAGCGTTCCAGTTTTCAGCAGCGATGCGTCAGCCGCAGGCCCGGGGGTAGGTGTCGGCCCCGGCGTGGGACCGAGCGTGCCGCTGGCCTGGAAGATCGGGGGCGTGCTGGTATCGGCCGTGTTGTCGGTTCCGGGCATGCCGCCGTTGGTAGTCGCGCTCGTCTGATCGACTGCAATGTAGATATCGCTCGGGTCGAGCAAGAGGTTCCCAGTCTTGCCATGTTCGGCCCGCGTGTCGACCCGCCCCTGCATGTCCAGGTAATGGCCCGAGGTCTCGACGTTGCCACCATTGCCCGATGCGGCACCGCCGCGCGCCGAGAGGAAGCCGTACACGCGGGTTGCGTCGTGCGACCAGGCCACCACGGTGCCGCCATCGCCGTTCTGGGTCGCATCGGCCTTGATCGTCGCGCCGGCCGCCACTGTTGTTTGCAGCGCATTGGCGATGCGGCTGTCCTTGCCTTGCCAGCCGCCGCCGATCAGTGCTTCGCCCCCGCCATTGGAGCCGCTGACGTCGATGGCCGCGCCGTCGCCCAGCACCACCTGGTCGGCGGTGATTTGCACCTGCCCGCCCTTGTCGCCCTGGCGGGCCGTGACGCTGCCGTCGACATTGGCGCTGGCCTGGCCCTTGAGCACCACCCGACCGCCTTCGGCGCTGATCCCCGTGGCCTGGATCAATCCGCTGTGTTTGAGCTGCCCGGCAAAGATGCCCACGGCGTCGCCTCGCAGCGTTCCCAGGTTGACGGCCCGGTCATCGGGCGCCTGCAGTTCCAGATGAATCCCCTCGAGGCCGCGGCCAGTCAGTTCGACCTTCTGGCCGGCCAGCAGCAGCGTCGCGCCGTTGCCCGCTTGCACCAGCGCCTCCTTGCCGACCTCGATTTGCGGAGCGATCAGCACCACG
>JAAOZX010000186.1 GCA_012274225.1 Comamonadaceae bacterium
ACCTGGGCGAGCCGCTGGCGCGCATCAAGTCCTGCGCCGGACTGGCCACCACCAATCTGGCTTATGGCGGCCCAGGCAACAAGCTGCTGTACATCACCGAATCCGAGTCGGGGTCGGTGCTCACGGTGCCGCTGGAAGTGCCCGGCAACACCATGTTCTCGCATCGCTGAAGCTCACTGAAAAGCGCAACGCCATGACCGTCCTCGCCTCCGTGCTCTCCGGCACCCGAATCGTCAGCCTCGCCCTCAACCTGCCCGGCCCGGCCGCGCTGATGCGCTGCCGGCGCATGGGCGCCACCTGCGTCAAGCTGGAACCCCCGGCCGGCGACCCCATGGGCAAGTACAACCCGAAGGCCTATGCGCAATTGCACGAGGGGGTCACGGTCCTGGCCGCCGACTTGAAGACCGAGGCCGGCCAGCAGGCGCTCCATGCGCAACTGGCCAAGGCGCATGTACTGCTCACCTCGTTCCGGCCGTCAGCGCTGGCTAGATTGGACCTCGGCTGGCAGCAACTGCACGGCCGCTACCCCAGCCTGTCGCAGGTGGCGATCGTCGGCGCGCCGGGCGCGCGCGCCGAGGAACCGGGACATGACCTCACTTACCTCGCCGACAACGGCTTGGTGCCCGGCATGGAGCTGCCGCCGACCCTGTACGCCGACATGGGCGGCTCACTGATGGCCAGCGAGGCCGTCCTGCAGGCGGCGCTGCAACAAAGCGAACGCTACGTCGGCACCGGTGAGCCGCATCCGCGCGGCGCCTACCTCGAGGTGGCGCTGTCCGACGCCGCCGCCTACCTGGGCTTGCCACGCCAATGGGGCCTGACCCAGCCCAGCGGTGCGGTGGGCGGCGCGCACGCCGGGTACCACGTCTACGCCTGCCGCGACGGCCGGGTGGCAGTGGCCGCGCTCGAGCCACACTTCGCCGCGGCCCTTTGCGCCGCCGCGGGCACTCCGGCCGGCGATCTGCGCGCCATGTTCGATCCGGCAACCCATCAGGCCATCGCGGCCTTCCTGTTGAGTCAGACACGGGAGCAGCTCGACCGCCTCGGGGCCAGCCAGGACATCCCGCTGCACACGATGGTCTGAAGAGCTCGAGCCCAGCTCGGCAGGAAGGGCCCCGCCTTGTAGGACAACAGCGAAACTTGGCCTTGAACGCATCCTGCGTCGCCTGTATTGAGGAATTCTGGCGCACACTTCGACGCTGATGAGTTTGCCCTCAAAGTCACCATGAATACTTCAATCGTCAAAGTCGGCATCGTCGACGACCACTCCATCGTCCGTTCCGGCCTGAGGCAGTTCCTCTCGGAGATGGTCGATCTGCGCGTCGTGGGAGAGGCCGCCAGCGGCCGCGAGGCCATCGACCTGGTGCGAACCACGGAGATGGACGTGATGATCATGGACCTGTCGATGCCCGGACAAAGCGGGATCGACGCGCTGGCCATGATCCGCGCCAAGGCCCCCGACGTCGGCATCCTGATCCTCTCCGGTTATCCCGAGGAGCAGTACGCCGTCAACCTGATCCGGCAAGGGGCCAGCGGCTACTTGAACAAGGAGTGCGAGCCGATCGAGATCGTCAATGCGATCCGCACCATCGCGCTCGGCCGCCGCTACATTTCGCCCTCGGTGGCCGAATTGATCGCGCAGCAGCTCAATCGCAAGGAAGGCAGCGCGGCGCACGACCTGCTTTCGGAGCGCGAATTCCAGGTGTTCCTGAAACTGGCGAAGGGCGAGACTGCGGGCGACATCGCCGAGGCGCTGTCCCTCAGCGTCAAGACCGTCAGCACGTACCGCACCCGCCTGATGGAAAAGATGGGACTCGCCTCCAACAGCGACTTGACGTACTACGCCCTCAAGAACAAGTTGATCGACTGAGCTTCCCTGTCCCGGTGAAGCAAGGCAAGCCAGGCCTCGCCCCTCCGCCAAGCTCAGCGACAAGGCAATCCGCCTGACACCCTGATGCTGCCTCGTCCTACAACCGTCGCGTTCGGCGGGGACTTACGGTCTTGAAACTATGGCTCCTTCCAGCACCCGCACATTGTGGAAAGGCGCGATCAGCTTCGGGCTGGTCCACATTCCCGTCACCCTCCACTCGGCCACGGCCGAGAACCGGATGAAGTTCAACCTGCTCGACAAGCGCACCATGAACCCGGTGGGCAACAAACAGGTGAACAAGTCCACCGGCGAGGAGATGACCAAGGAGGAAGTGGTGAAGGGCTTCGAGTACGAGAAGGACCAGTACGTCACGCTGTGGCCCGATGAGATCAAGGCGGCGCTGCCCAAGTCCACCCAGACGATCGAAATCGAGTCGTTCATCGACGGCGCCCAGATCCCCACCGAGTACTACAACAAGCCGTATTACGTCGCGCCCGCGAGCAAGGGCGAGAAGCCCTACCTGCTGCTGCTCGAAACCATGCGGCGCACCGGCAAGGTGGGCATTGCACGGGTGGTGATCTCGACCCGCCAGCATCTGGCGGCGCTGGTGCCGGGCGAGCACGGGTTGGTGCTCGAACTGCTGCGCTGGGCTGACGAAGTGCGCGACACCGCCGGCCTGCCCCTGCCGGATGCCAGGGAAACCGGGATCAGCGAACGCGAGCTGAAGATGGCCGAGCAGCTGGTCAACGAACTCGTGGACAAGTGGAATCCCACGGCCTTCCACGACGAATTCCGCGAAAAGCTCGAACAGGTGGTGCAGGAAAAGGTCAAGGCGGGCCAGGGCGAGCACATCATGAAGCCGCTGGCGGGCGAGGAGGTCAGCGTCGGCGCCGACATCATCGACCTCACCGAGTTGCTGCGGCGCAGCCTGCGCAAGGGCGGCGGCAAGGCCGACGAGGCGCAGGAAAAGCCCAAGCCGGCCGCGTCGCGCCGCAAGGCCGCGAACGACGAGGACCGGGAGGAAGCGCCGCGCACCCGCCGCGCGGCGGCAACCAAGAGCACGAGCGCCAGCGTCAGCGTCAAGCCCAAGCCGCGAAAGAAAGCGGCATGAACACGCTGCGACCCTGGGTGATCCTGGCAGCCGCCTTTGCCGGCGGTGCGGCGGCCGTCTTCGGACTGGAATCGGCCGCGCAGCGCTTTCGCGATCGGCACGGGGCCGCCGGGGCAGATCGCCTGCGCGAGCGGGTGAAGGACGAAGTGGCTGTGCTGGTGACCCGCGCCGATGCGATCGCCGTGACGGTGGACGACGGGCTGGTCCGCGTGTCGGGCTATGTGCTCGCCACCGAGCTCGACGGTCTGCTGTCGCGGCTCACGCAGCTGCCGGGCGTGCACAAAGTGCACAACGCGCTGTCCGCGGTGGCCGATCCGGCCCGCTTCGACGAACTGGTCTCGGCCGGCTCCGAGGACGACCCTCGCGGCCAAGCCTACAACGGCGCCTAGACGGGCGCCAACAATTGCCGCGCCAGGGGTTGCCGGAAGTAAGCGATCGAACAGTTGGCACTGACGAGCAGGGGGCCGGCCATCCCCTGCTAAGGTACGCCCCCCTGTCCATTGGTTGAGTCGCTCCGACACAGCAGCCAGGGCGCCTTCGCTCTGGCGCCCCGGACTCGACCGCCTCCCACCCGGCCGCGCGTGCCGGCCCCCGACCCTGAAAGGAAGAATCCTCATGACTGCAAAAAGCACACGCGGCCCGTCCGCCGCCAACGGCGAAGACCCGGTTTCGCCAATGAACCTCGTCACGGACCTGCCGCGGCGCCAGCTCGCGATGCTGAGCCAGTCGGCATCGACGCTGTACCGCAGCTCGGAGTCCCTGCGCCAGATCCAGCAGGAAGCGGCTCAGCGTGCCTCCCAGCAGCACCAGCAAGCCGCCGACAAGTTGCGCGATGCACGCGATTTCGGCGAAGTCATGGCGATCCAGGCCGAACTGCTGCGCTTCAACATGCAGGAATCGGCCCAGTTCTGGCAACGACTGGCCACCGCCGTTCTGACGCTGCAGTCGGAGATGATCAGCGGGGCCGGCCGGGCCTTGGAGCCCGCGAATGACCCGACTCTGGATGCTCTGCAGCGCGCGTTCGCCGCCACGCTGAACGGCTCGGCAACCGAAGCAGCAACCCACTGAGCCGGTCTGCGGGCCGCCGGAGGGTCATGCGCGCATGATCGAATCCTCGTAGACTGCGGCACTGCCCTGCCCAGGTCGTCCGGTCGATGATCGTCCGGGGCCGGAGACAAGCATGAAACGTCACACGCCTGCGCTCACCGCCGAGGCCGTCGCCGCGGCCGCGAGCAAGAAGACCTCCAAGGCCCAGCGGCAACTGGTCGAGGCAGAAGCTGAACTGCAGAGCTCCAGCGCCGCCCTGCAGGAGGCGCTGCCGGCCGGCGCGGGCGCCAAGGTCGAGGCCGCGCTGCAACACAACGTGTCAGCCGAGGAAAAGGTCCACGAGGCTGCCGAGGACCTGGAAACGGTGAAGGAACTGCTCAGCGATGGGCAGCCGGAGGAATCACCCGCGCAACGGCCGGCGCGGCCCCGGCCCCGCAAGCAGCCCGCCGCCGGGAAATCCGGTGAGGGCGTTCGCAGCCTGATGCCGCACCTGCGCAAGAACGCCGGCTGAGCGCCCGCGCGACCTCGTGACGCCAGGGAGTCGTTGGGGTGTGCTTCACATCGGACCGGCGGCTCGGCCGTGTAGGCCGGGTCTCACACCTGAGCAGGCCGTGCTCCGGCATGAGTGGGCGCGCCGCGCCCCTAAGTTGTCGTTCCACTCACCGAAAGGACTCAGCATGAACAAGGATCAAGCCAAGGGCGCGGCCAAGGACGTCGCGGGCAAGGCCCAGGAAGAACTGGGCAAGGTCACCGGCAACGCCGACCAGCAGGCCAAGGGCGAAGCGCGCCAGGCCGAGGGCAAGTTGCAAAAGTCCGTGGGCAACGTCAAGCAAGGCGTCAAGGACGCGCTCAAGAAGCCTTGAGGCCGTCGGCTTCAGTGAAAAGGGCCGCGTTGCGGCCCTTTTCTTTCAGCCCAGGGTCTGCAGGTAGGCCGCCACGTTGCGGATGTCCTCGGGGCTGAGGTCGTGCACGATCGCCTTCATCATGGCGCCCTTGGGCCGTTCATCGGTGCGCTGAAACACGATCAGTTGCTTGACGATGTAGTCGACGTGCTGACTCGCGAGCCGCGGGAAGGCATCGTTGCCCTGCCCTGCATTGCCATGGCAGGACATGCAGGCCGGCACGTTCTTCGCGGGCAGGCCCCCCGTGAAGATGGCTTTCCCCGCGGCTGCGAGGTTAGGGTCGGCCTCGGCCGGTCGATGCGAGGGTGTCTGGCTCGAGAAGTATGCCGCCAGGCCATCGATCTGCTCGTCGGTCAGGCTGCGGCTGATGCCCCACATGTATTCGAATCCGGCCGGATCCTCCCGGCCGTGGCTCTTGAACTCCTTGAGTTGGCCCACGATGTACGCGGGCGTCTGGGCCGCGAGGTTCGGGAAATTCGGCGACACGCTGGTGCCCGCTACGCCGTGGCAATTGGAGCAGACCTGCTGCGCCAGGACCTGCGCCGGAACTTTCGGATTCGCCAAGTCGCGCGAGCGGCTCGGATTGGCGCAACCCGCGACGAGGCCCGCGGCCAGGATCGCGAGGACGAGGTGTACGTGCTTCATGTCTTTCTCCGGGAACGGACCGATGCGGGGTGCAGCGTGGTGGACAGCATCAGTACGCCGCCCAGACATAGAGGAACAGCGAGTTGTTGTCGCGCGCGTTGCGCCCGAAGCCGTCGTAGTTCTCGGAGGCGCCATTGAAGCGGTTGTAGGCCGTGTACTGCGCCCCGATGCGCACGTACTGGATCGGTGTCCAGAAGGCCTCGAACGTCATGCCGCGCGTGGCCGGATTGCCGGAGAGGTTGCCGCCGACGCGTTGCGACGGCGCTACCGCGGTGGGATCGGAAGTGACGCCCAGTGTGTCCGGGCTCAAGCCCGAACTTTGGTTGGCGGTGTTGGTGCTGCCGGTCAGGCTGAAAAGACCGACGCTGCCGCCATAGCGCGCCTGGTACACATAGGTCAGCTTGGCCCGTACCAGGTTGGTCGTGTCCTGCGAGTTGGTGTTGGCCAGCGGATTGCCCAAGGCGTCGACGAAGGGCACAGGCTGGCCGGCCAGCGAATCCGGAAAGTGGTGGGTGCTGTGCTCATAGACGAACTGCGCCGTGACCGAGTGCGGGTCGAGCAGGTACTGGTACTGCGAATCGAGAATCAGGTCGCGGGTGTGATGGATCGTCGATGAATCGGACGTATCGAGCGGATCGTCGTAGATCTTCGCGTTCATTCCGGCGGTGCCGATCATCAGGTTGTGCGGGCCCCAGTCGTGACTCCAGGCCAGGCGCCAATAGGGGTTGATGCCGCTCAGCTTGGTGACGCTGTCGTTGGCCAGGCCCGCGTGCATGAACGACATCGCCCCACTCGAGGTTCCATAGCCGCCAAGTTCGGCGTAGATCGTCCGGTTCCAGAACGCATAGGCCGTCGCGCCGGCCAGGTTGCCCCCGGCCGCATAGCCGGGATATGGCGTGCTGCCGTCAATGAACCGGCTGCTGGTGGGGCTGGGCACCGGTACGTATTGCATCCACGCCGCCGAGGTGTTCCAGGGATCGGCAAGCGACGGGTTGTTGTTGACGGAGACCCCGAAGATCAGGTCGCGCTTCAGGTCGATGAAGCGGTCGGCATAGCGCAGGTCGATGTTGTCGGCGGCGGTGTGGCCATGGAAGCCACCGTTGGCATCCTGGGTGGCGTAAGGGTCGTACGTGAACTGCGCGAACGCGCCGAAGTTGTCGGTGATCTTGCCAGCCAGGAAGACGCTGCCGGTCGCGAAGAGGGTCTGGCCGTTCTTCTGGAAGTCGGCACCGGGATCGTCGCTCTTGCTGGTGTCACGCACCCTCGAATTGCTGATCACGCCCATGACCGACAGCGGCACCGTGCGCTCGCCGATGGTGTAGCCGGTCATCTTGAACAATCGGCCATAGGGTGTGAGTTCGGGGAACTGGCCGCCTGCGTGGCAGGCGACGCAGTTCTGTCCGGTCTGGCGCGCGAATATCGGCAGTGCCGAGGCAGGCTGCGCCAGCAGTCCCAGCAGCGCGATG
>JAAOZX010000187.1 GCA_012274225.1 Comamonadaceae bacterium
GGGCGCGGCGACGTCCTTCTGCGGCATGATGTGCACCGCCTCCGGCGGGATGTGCACTCGCAAGCAACGGCCGACGGCGGCATCCATGGTCCTCAGCTGGGCCGTCGACAGGTTCAGTGTCAATTGCTGCCGGGCCAATCCTTCGGGCCTGAGCGCGCACAGGCTGGTTTCCCCCAAGGTCAATTGCTCGACGATCTCGCAGCGCAGCGTATTGCCGTACGGGCTGCCGTCGGGAAGCAGGTCGATGCGTTCACCGGCGACCACCCAGGTCACCGAAGCGCCATCGGGAATGCGATTCTTGTCGAGCACGGTGAGGACGAGCTGCTCGCGCTCACCCCAGCCGAGCCGGCCCCAGCCGGGCTCCTGCTTGTGAAAGCGGCCACCGAAATGATTCTGGATGCCGACCAGCTCGGCCACCCGCGCGTTGCGGGGACTGGCGAAGACCTGGTTCGGTGAACCGGCCTGCAGCGTCTGGCCGGCATCGAGGATGACCACGCGGTCGGCGAGGCGCCGCGCCTCGTTGAGATCATGGGTCACCAGCACCATCGGGGTCGAGCGGCTTTGCCGCAGCGCCGCCAGCTCGTGGTACAGCGCCTGCCGGGCCGGGGCATCCACGGCCGAGAACGGTTCGTCCAGCAGCAGCACCTTCGGCTCTCCCGCCAGGGCCCGGGCCAGCGCCACCCGCTGTTGCTGCCCGCCGGACAACTGGGCCGGACGCCGTTGCTCCAGGCCTCCCAGGCCCAGCCGCTCGAACAGCGCGGCAAATTGCCGGTCCGCCCGGCGCCCGCGAGCCGCGATGGCCACGTTCTGCAAGGCACTCAGGTGCGGGAACAGCGCGTACTGCTGGAACACCAGTCCGGCCCGGCGTTGCTGCGGCGACAGGTCCAGCCCGCGCTGGCTGTCGAACCAGACGTCCGGGCCGATGCCGATGCGGCCGTGCAGGCTGCGGCTTTTCAGCAAGCCGGCGATGGCGCGCAGCAAGCTGGTCTTGCCGCTGCCGGACGGCCCCACCAGCGCGACCAATTCGCCAGCGGCGCAATTGAAACTCGCGTCCAGCCGCATCGGCGTGACGTTGTGCAGAGCCACTTCCAGCGTCGTCAACCCGATCTCCCAGCGCGCCGGTTCGCCATGTCAACGCTCCTGCAACGGCCGGCGCCGGTCGGCGGCGAACACCAGGGCCACGGCGACCACTGAACTGGCCACCAGCAGCAATGACATTGCCTGCGCCGATCCCATGTCGAAGGCCTGCACCCGGTCATAAATGGCGATGCTGAGGGTGCGGGTGCGGCCGGGAATGCTGCCCCCCACCATGAGCACCACGCCGAACTCGCCCAGGGTGTGTGCAGCGGTGAGCGCCAAGCCGGCCAGGAGGCCTGGCCAGGCGAGCGGCAATTCGATCGCCATGAAGGTACGCCAGCGGCCCAGCCCACAAACCCACGCGGCCTCGCGCAGCGAATGGGGAATGGCCGAGAAAGCGCGCTGGATCGGCTGGACCATGAAGGGCAGGTTGATCAGCAGGCTTGCGAGCAAGAGGCCTTCGAAGCTGAACACCAGTCGCAGGTCGAACTGCCGCGCCAGCCAGCCGCCGACCGCCGAGCCTTGCCCGAGCGTGAGCAGCAGATAGAAACCAATCACCGTGGGCGGCAGCAACAACGGCAGCATGAGCAAGGCTTCCGCCAGCGGCTTGCCGCGCCACGAGGTCAGCG
This sequence comes from Comamonadaceae bacterium, assembly GCA_012274225.1. Lineage (GTDB taxonomy): Bacteria > Pseudomonadota > Gammaproteobacteria > Burkholderiales > Burkholderiaceae_C > Ramlibacter. The sequence goes on from JAAOZX010000187.1 coordinate 1,707, forward strand.
CCAGCCAGCGCGCCAGCGCAACCCCGGGTGGCAACAGCAGCAATGCCGTCAGCGCGGCCAGCAGCAGCGAGACCCGGGCAGCTTGCCAATCCATGGGCGATTGTGACTCAGCCGGCGAACTGACCTTCTATTCGATGTCGAAGCCGTGGCGCTGCAGGACACTTCGCGCCGCCGGTGCCTGAAGAAACCGATAGAACGCCTCCGCCGCCGGCCTTGCGAAGCGCAACAGCACCATGCGCTGCCGCAAGGGCGCATGCAGCTGCGCGGGAAGGGTCAGCGACCGGATCAGCCGGGCCACCTCCGGCGCCTTGGCCAGTGAGGCCGCGGTGATCCCGGCCTGGGCCGCGCCGCTGGTGACAAACTGGGTGGCCTGCGCGATGTTCTCGCCGATCACCAGCTTGGCCTGCACCAGCGGCCACAGTCCCAGGCGTTGCAGCGCCTGTTGGGCAGCACGGCCATAAGGCGCGTGCTCGGGGTTGCCGATGGCGAAATGCAGCAAGCCGGGCAAAGCCTCGCGCAAGCCGGCCAGGGCGGGGTCGAGCCTGATTGTCGAGTTGGCCGGAACCACGAGCGCAATCCGTCCGAGGGCATAGATCACCCCCTGGTCCTGCGTCAGGCCCGCCGCGGCGAGCTGCACCACATAGTTCTCGTCGGCCGACAGGAACAGCTCGACCGGCAGGCCTTGCCGGATCTGCTGGGCGAAGCCACCCGAGGAGCCCAGGTTGAGCTGGACCGCCTGCCCGGTTTCCCGGCGGTACTGCCCGGCAAGCTCGGCCATCGCGAATTGCAGGTCGCTGGCGGCCGCCACACGGATCGGCCCCGAGGCAGCGGGTCCCGACGGCTGAGCCCAGGCACCCAAGCCGCCGGCAGACCGCAGAAAGTCGCGTCTAAGCACGGCAGTCGCGAGTCAGCCGGCCGCGGATTCGACGCATAACCTCATGCATGCTTTGCATTATTTTTCCCGTGGTTCACCGCCGATCGCCTGCGCCGTTCCCTAGAATTGGTCCCCCCAGCCGATCCCGCGGATTGTGAAACATCCTTCACGCCCCCTCCCGTTGCCCATCCCGCAACCCCGCATCTCGGCTAAGCCCGCCCCGGTTTCAGGAAGCACGCGCTGCGCGGCCTGCGCTTCGACGGATTGAAACCTCACGAATTTCGAGGAGCTTTGGATGAACTCTCCCATCATGCAGGGTCTGAACCTGAACCACCCCAACTACGTTCGCAATGCCAGGTTGATCGCGTGGATCGCCGACATGGCCGCCCTGTGCAAACCAGACCGGATCCACTGGTGCGACGGCAGCGATGAGGAATACGATCGCCTGTGCCAGCAGCTGGTCACGGCGGGGACCATGCGCAAGCTCGACCCGGCCAAGCGCCCCAACTCGTACCTTGCGTGGTCCGATCCCAGCGACGTAGCGCGAGTGGAAGACCGCACCTTCATCTGCTCGCTGCGCAAGGAAGACGCCGGCCCGACCAACAACTGGATGGCGCCGGACGAGATGCGCGCCACCCTGGCGCCCCTCTTTGACGGCTGCATGCGCGGACGCACGATGTAC
>JAAOZX010000188.1 GCA_012274225.1 Comamonadaceae bacterium
CCACCCACGTTGTCGACCACCAGGTTCACGCCTGCCCCGCCGGTGGCTGCCATCACGGCCGCATGGAAGTCCGCGGCGCGGGTGCAAAGGCCCGCGTCGAGGCCCAGAGGCTCCAGCCGCGCCAGTTTCTCGGCGGACCCTGAGGTCCCGACCACCCGCGCACCAATGAGCTTGGCCATCTGCAGGACCGCCACTCCCACCCCGGAAGACACTCCGGCCACCAGCACCCATTCGCCCCGGGCGACGTGTCCCTGCAGCACCAGCAGGTCGTAGGCCAGCTGATAGGTCAGCGGGACCACGGCGGCCTGCGGCCAGGACAGGTTGGCGGGGACGTGCATCGCTTCGCGCGCCGACATCAGCACGTACTCGGCGAAGGCCCCCGGACAGCGGCCCATGACCCGGTCGCCGGCACGAAAGCCGGTGACGCCCTCGCCGACCGCCACCACCTCGCCCGCGCCCTCCAGGCCGATCACCTTGGCGCTCCCCGCCACGTGCAGGCCGTGGCCCACGATGAACTCGCCCCGGTTCAGCCCGGCGGCGTGCATGCGCACCAGCAACTGACCCGGGCCCGGCTCGGGCCGCGCGGTCTCGCGAACCTCGAGCGTCGCACCCTGATCGCTCATCTGCATCCAGTGCGCCTGCATGTTGTGTCCTCCGCCGGTCGGCATGAAGCCGCGAGGATACCCTCCCCGGCGCCGCACTGGCACGGCGAAACGGGATCTAAGGATTTTCCTGAGCCGGGGTGAGCAGCCCAAGCCGGCGCGCCAAGGCCACCAGATGCTCCGCGCGCGTGATGAACGGACCATCGACCAGCCGGCCGTCGACCACGAATGCGCCCACGCCCCTGGCCAGCGACTCGCGCGCGGCCTGGACCACCCGCAAGGCATGCTCGATGTCCGCCTGGCTGGGACGAAATACCTCGTTGGCCAATGCGATCTGCGTCGGATGGATGCAGCTCTTGCCGGCAAAGCCAAGCTGGTGCGCCGCGCGCGCATCGCGCGTGAAGCCTCCCGGATCCTTGATGTCGACATAGGCACCGTCGTAGGCTGCTATGCCGGCCTCACCGGCCGCCATGCGCACCGCGACCCGGACGGCCTGGGTCGCCGACGGCTCGCCGCCCGCGATGCCGAGCGGCGAGAACAGGTCGCCGAAACCGATCTGCAATCCCATCATCCGCCGATGGGCAGTGGCGATCTCGGCTGCGAGCCGCAGGCCGCGCGGGGATTCGATGTTGGCCAGGATGCCGATCCGCGCGGACATGCCCCGTTGGCGTTCCAGTTGCTCCAGCTGCGCCACGGCCTGGCGCACCGTTTCCGCGTCCTCCACCATCGGCAGGTTCAGCACGTCCAGCGCCGTGGAGACGACGGCCTGAAGATCGGCGGCGAAATGGCCGGTCGCCAGCGCATTGACGCGAACCACGATCAGCTTGCCGTTCATGACCGACCGGCCCTGCTCGAACAGGCGGGACAGCTGCACTCGCGCCGCCGGCTTGGCGCCCTCCTCCACCGCGTCCTCGAGGTCGAACGAAATCGCGTCGGCCGCGCCGGCCAGCGCCTTGGCGTACAACTCGGGGCGCGATGCCGGTACGAACAATTTGCTACGCACGGGACACCTCGATTCGGGCCATGAAATAGCCGCGTGGCTTCATGCGATCACCCCTTCCTGGCGCAATTGCGCAATCTCGGCTTCGCTGTAACCGTGGCGGGCCAGCACCTCGTCGGAATGCTGGGCGAAGGCCGGGGCGGCACGTGGCGGCGGCGCCGGCCCGTCGCCGAAAGCGACGGCGCGCGACAGACCGCGGTAGTTGCCAACCAGCGGATGCTCGAAGTTGGCCACCATGCCTTCGGCCAGCACCTGCGGGTGATCGAACATTTCCTCGATCTGGCGTACCGCCGAACAAGGCACCCGCTCGCCGAACAATTCTTCCCATTCGAGCGCGCTGCGCGCCGCCAGCGCGCTGCGGATTTGCGGCAGCAATTCACCGCCGCGCTCGGCCCGCTTGCGCACGCTGTCGTAGCGCGGGTCGATTGCCAACTGGGGCAGGCCGATCAACTCGCACAGCGCGTCCCAGAAGTGCGGCGTATTGGCCGAGATGTACAAGTCGCCCTGGCGCGTCGGGTGCAAGCCGGTAATGCCGCCCGAGCGCATGTCGCGGTAGACGTCGCGATCCTCGCCTTGGGCCCATACGAAACGCGCCGACTGCATGGCCAGCGCGCTGCGCATCAGCGAAATCTTCACCAACTGTCCCTGGCCGGTGCGCTCGCGCTGATACAGCGCCGAAGCCACGCCACCCGCCAGCAATGCGGCGGCGTAGTAATCCACTACCGAGCCGTAGACGATTTCGGGTTCGCCCGGCGGGCCCTGCAGGGCGCAGATGCCGGTCATGGCCTGCAGCACCTGGTCGTAGCCAGCCTTGTCCTTCAGGGGCCCGGTGTCGCCGTAGCCGTTCAGCGCGCAATAGATCAGGCGCGGATTGACCGATCGCAGCGTCTCGTAATCCATGCCCAGGCGGGCCGGCACCAACGGACGGAAGTTGTGCACCAGCACGTCGGCCGAACGCACCAGGCGCTGCAACACCTCG
>JAAOZX010000189.1 GCA_012274225.1 Comamonadaceae bacterium
GCACGTCAGTGCCCAGCGTGGGGGCTCCGTTCCGGGCCACCAGCGGCAGCGCCATCAGCAGGGCGGTGAGGAACTGGCTGGAAACGTCGCCACGCACCTGGATCGGCGCACCCAGCTTGAGGTGCGGGCGGCCAATGCGCAGCGGCGGATAGCCGGGCACGCCGAGGTACTGGATCTCGCAGCCCAATTGACGCAAGGCGTCGACCAGGTCGCCGATCGGCCGCTCGTGCATGCGCGGAACACCGCTCAACTCGAACTCGCCGCCGATCACCGCCAGCGCGGCGGTCAATGGCCGCATCGCGGTGCCCGCGTTGCCCAGGAACAGCCGCGCATGAGCCGCGGGCGGATGGCCGCCCAGGCCGGTGATTTCCACGATCCCGGCGTCGTGCCGCACGCCGCAGCCCAGCGCGCGCAAGGCGTCCAGCATGACCCGGGTGTCGTCCGAAGCCAGCAGGTCGTGCAGCCGGGTAGTGCCTCCACTCAGCGCCGCCAGCAGCAGGACCCGGTTGGAAATGCTCTTCGAGCCCGGCAACCGCACGGTTCCGGCGGCGCCGTCCAGCGGCGGAATGTCCAGGAAGCGGGTCGAGAACATCAGCGCTCCAGGGCCCGAGCGACCATGCGGCTGCGCCGTGACGTCCGCATCCGGGGCCGGGTCATTGCCGCGACGGCCCCATGCGCCAGTTGGTCCGGGTGGCGCTGGCCTGATCGATCAGCGCTTCGAGGGCATCGCCATCGCCGTTCTCGATCATGGTTTCCATGGACTGCAACATGTCCTTGAACAGCTTGGACTGGGCCAGTAGTTCGTTGCGATTGGCCAGCAGGATGTCATGCCACACCTTGGGATCGCTCGCGGCGATGCGGGTGAAGTCGCGAAACCCCGGGCCGGCGAGCGTGAGGAAGTCGCGCCCGGGCTCCTGGGTCGCGATGGCGTTGATGAGCGCGAAGGCGATCAGGTGGGGCAGGTGGCTCACCGCCGCGAACGCAGCGTCGTGCGCGTCAGGGGTCATCCGCATCACCCGGCAGCCCAGCGCGTCCCACAGGTTCACTGCCTTTTCGAGCTGCAGCGGGTCGGTGCGATCGATCGGGGTGAGGATGACCTGCTTGTCGACATACAGATCGGCATCGGCGTGCTCCACCCCGGACACTTCCTTGCCGGTGACCGGGTGGCAGGGGACGAAGGAGCTCACGTGATCGCGCAGCACCCGGCGCGCAGCATCGATCACGTCGCGCTTGGTCGAGCCCACGTCCATGATCAGCATCTTGTCGGTGACCAGGTGGCGGATGGCCTTCAGGGTGGCCTCGGTCGCGGCCACCGGCACCGCCAGCAGCACGATGTCGGCGCCGGCCACTGCCAGCAGGGCCGAAGGCGCCTCGACGTCGATCACGCCCATCAGGCGCGCCCGCTCCGTGGTGGAAGGCGACTTGCTGTAGCCCACCACCCGTTTCACCAGGCCCGCGCGCTTGAGCGCGAGCGCGAACGATCCGCCCATGAGGCCGCAGCCGATCAGGCCCAACTGCTCAAACATGGATCGCCTGCATCAGTCGCCTACCGGATAAGTGCCCAGCACCTTGTAGAAGGCGCACAGCGACTGAAGGTCTTTCAGCGCCGCGGCCACGTGCGGTTGGGACGGGTGTCCCTCCACGTCGATGTAGAAATAGTATTCCCACTGGCCCGAGCGGGCCGGCCGCGATTCGAAGCGGGTCATGGAAACACCGTGGCGCTTGAGCGGCACCAGGATGTCATGGACGGCGCCCGGCCGGTTGGGCACCGAGACCACCAGGCTGACGCAATCGTTGCCGGAGGCCTGTGGCGCTTCCAGCACCTGCGGCAGGCACACCACTGCGAAGCGCGTGCGGTTGAACGGATCGTCCTGGATCGCATGGGCGGCGACGTGCAGCCCAAAAGCGGTGCCGGCCCTTTCGCTGGCGATGGCGGCCCACGCCGGGTTGGTCGACGCGAGCCGCGCGCCTTCGGCATTGCTGGCGACCGCGCGTCGCTCGGCCTGGGGCAGGTGCTTGTTGAGCCAGCTCTGGCATTGCGCCAGTGCCTGCGGATGGGCCAGCACCACCTCGATGCCCTCGATGGAGTTGCCCAGGCGCAGCAGCTGATGGCGCACCAGCAGGCTGATTTCGCCGACGATGTGAAGCGGCGACTGGAGCAACAGGTCGAGCGACCGGGTGACCACCCCTTCGCTGTTGTTTTCTACCGGCACGACGCCAAAGTCGGCGGTGCCCGCGGTCGCCGCATGGAACACCTCGTCGAAGCTCACGCAGGGCACATGCTCGATGGTCGACCCGAAGAACCGGACGGCGGCCTGCTCGCTGAAGGTTCCGGCCGGGCCCAGGTAGGCCACGCGTTGCGGCGCCTCCAGGGCGCGGCAGGCCGACATGATCTCGCGCCAGATGGTGGCCACGTTGGCGTTCTTCAGCGGCCCGGGGTTGGCGTGCTGCAGGCCGTTGATGACCTGGGCCTCGCGCTCCGGCCGGAACACCGGCGAGCCCTCGGCGCGCTTGATCCCGCCGACTTCGTTGGCCAGCGCGGCCCGCCGGTTCAACAGGTCCAGGAGTTGGCGATCGACCGCATCGATTTCGACACGCAGCCGGCTCAAGTCCTGGCTCATCAGTCCTGTCCCTCGGGCCCGGGAGCGTCTGCGGCGGACTCTCCCTCGGCCGGGTTGGCGTCGTTCTCCACGATGCGCTGCAACCCGCTGAGCTTGGAGCCTTCGTCCAGCCCGATCAGCGTCACGCCCTGGGTCGCGCGGCCCAGCTCGCGGATCTCGCTGACACGGGTGCGCACCAGCACCCCCTTGTCGGTGATCAGCATGATCTCGTCGACGGCATGCACCAGCGTCGCCGCGACGACCTTGCCGTTGCGCTCGGTCTGCTGGATGGCGATCATGCCTTTGGTGCCGCGGCCGTGCCGGGTGTATTCGGAAATCGGCGTGCGCTTGCCGTAGCCGTTCACCGTGGCCGTGAGAACGCTCTGCTGCTCGTCCTCGGCCACCAGCATCGCGATCACGCCCTGACCCTCGTCGAGCATCATCCCCCGCACGCCGCGGGTGTTGCGGCCGGTGGGTCGCACATCGTTTTCGTCGAAGCGCACGGCCTTGCCGCCGTCGGAGAACAGCATCACGTCGTGCTTGCCGTCGGTCAACGCAGCCCCGATCAGGTAGTCGCCCTCGTCCAGGTCGACGGCGATGATGCCGAGCTTGCGCGGGTTGTTGAATTCGTCCAGTGCGGTCTTCTTCACGGTCCCCATCGAAGTGGCCATGAACACATAGTGATCGGCCGGGAAGCTGCGGAACTCGCCGGTCAGCGGCAATACGACATTGATCTGTTCGCCATCCTGCAACGGGAACATGTTGACGATGGGCCGCCCGCGCGAGCCGCGCGAACCCGACGGCACCTCCCACACCTTGAGCCAGTACATGCGGCCGCGGTTGGAAAAGCACAGGATCCAGTCGTGCGTGTTGGCGATGAAGAGCTGGTCGACCCAGTCGTCTTCCTTGGTCGCCGTGGCCTGCTTGCCGCGCCCGCCGCGCTTTTGCGCCCGGTATTCGCTCAGGGGCTGGCTCTTGATGTAGCCGCCGTGGGACAGCGTCACCACCATGTCGGTGGGCGTGATCAGGTCCTCGGTCGCCAGGTCCTGCGCGTTGTGTTCGATGATGCTGCGGCGCGCGCCGAGCTTGGTCTGGCCGAATTCCAGCTTGAGCGCCGTCAATTCCTCGCCGATGATGCTGGACACCCGCGCCGGCCGGGCCAGGATGTCGAGCAGGTCGTCGATCTCGGCCATCACTTCCTTGTATTCGGCGACGATCTTGTCCTGCTCCAGTCCGGTCAGGCGCTGCAGGCGCATCTGCAGGATTTCCTGGGCCTGGGTGTCGGACAGCCGGTACAGCCCGTCGCCGCCCATGCCGAACTCGCGCTCCAGGCCGTCCGGACGGTAGTCGTCCGCGTTGATGACGCCGCCGTCGGCACGACTGCGTGTCAGCATCTCACGCACCAGCTTGCTGTCCCAGGCCCGCGTCATCAGCTCGGCCTTGGCAACCGGCGGCGTGGGCGCGTTGCGGATGATCGCAATGAATTCGTCGATGTTGGCCAGCGCGACGGCCAGGCCCTCCAGCACATGGCCCCGCTCGCGCGCCTTGCGCAGGTTGAACACGGTGCGCCGGGTGACGACCTCGCGCCGGTGCTGCAGGAAGACCTGGATCAGGTCCATGAGGGTGCACAGGCGGGGCTGGCCGTCGATCAAGGCAACCATGTTGATGCCGAACGTGTCCTGCAGCTGGGTCTGCTTGTACAGGTTGTTCAGCACGACTTCCGGCACTTCGCCTCGCTTGAGCTCGATTACCAGCCGCATCCCGGACTTGTCGCTCTCGTCCTGGATGTGGCTGATGCCCTCGATCTTCTTCTCGTTGACCAGTTCGGCCATGCGCTCCTGCAGCGTCTTCTTGTTCACCTGATAGGGCAGTTCGTCGACGATGATTGCCTGCCGCTGGCCGCGATCGATGTCCTCGAAGTGGCACTTGGCCCGCATCACCACCTTGCCCCGGCCGGTTCGGTAGCCTTCCTTGACGCCGTTGATGCCGTAGATGATGGCGGCCGTCGGGAAATCCGGCGCAGGCACTATTTCCATCAGTTCGTCAAGTGTCGCCTCCGGATTTCGCAGCAGGTGCAGGCAGGCGTCCACCACTTCGTTCAGGTTGTGGGGCGGGATGTTGGTGGCCATGCCCACGGCAATTCCGCCGGATCCGTTGACCAGCAGGTTGGGCAGGCGGCTGGGCAAGACCAGCGGCTCCTTCTCGCTGCCGTCGTAATTGGGACCGAAATCGACGGTTTCCTTGTCGATGTCGGCCAGCATCTCGTGAGCGATCTTGGCCAGCCGGATCTCGGTGTAGCGCATGGCGGCGGCGTTGTCGCCGTCAACCGAGCCGAAGTTGCCCTGACCGTCCACCAGCATGTGGCGCATGGAGAAGTCCTGCGCCATGCGAACGATCGTGTCGTACACCGACTGGTCGCCGTGTGGGTGGTACTTGCCGATGACGTCGCCCACGATCCGGGCAGACTTCTTGTAGGGCCGGTTCCAGTCATTGTTCAGCTCATGCATCGCGTACAGGACGCGCCGGTGCACGGGCTTGAGGCCGTCGCGGGCGTCCGGCAACGCGCGGCCAACGATCACGCTCATGGCGTAATCGAGATAGCTGCGCCGCATTTCCTCTTCAAGACTGATCGGGAGGGTTTCTTTGGCGAATTGGGTCATGTAGGAGGTCGGACGCGGCGCGGAGCCTTCGATTTTACGATGAAGGGAGCCATGTCGCGAACAGGCAACAGAAGTCCGGAATGAGGTTCTGTCCTACGTGGTTGGGAAGGCCAACCCGTTGATTGTGTAAGGACGTGTGGCACAATAAGTTTGACGCTTTTGGTGATGGTCACCTTAAACGTATCGTTTACGCAGCGCGGCTGCGGCTTTTTCCCCAAGAGGAGAACCATGAAGAAACTGAACAAAGTGGCGCTGATGTTTGCCGCGGTCGCGATGCTGGGTGGATGCGCCGTCACCACGAGCTCGGGCCCCGGCCCGGTATCGGGGGGTCGTGTAACTGCGGCCGATGGCGGCAATCGCATCGACAACTGGCAGAACGGCACGTCCGAGTACGTCTGGAAGAACGGCACCAACGAATATTGCTGGCGTGATTCCAACTGGACGCCCGCCACTGCCGCCAAGGGCTGCGACGGCGCTCTGGTTGCGGCGGCGCCCCCGGCGCCTGCTCCGGCCGCCGCACCAGCCGCTCCGGCACCTGCCGCGGCTGCACCCGCTCCGGCGCCCGCTGCCCAGCCGCCCGCAGCGACCAAGGTGACCTACGCTGCCGATGCCTTCTTCGACTTCGACAAGTCCGTGCTCAAGCCCGAAGGCAAAGCCAAGCTGGACGATCTGGTCGGCAAGGTCAAGGGCATCAACCTGGAAGTGATCATTGCCGTTGGCCACACCGACTCGGTGGGCACCGATGCGTACAACCAGAAGCTGTCCGTGCGCCGCGCTGAAGCCGTCAAGGCCTACCTCGTGTCCAAGGGCATCGAGAAGAATCGTGTGTACACCGAAGGCAAGGGCGAGAAGCAGCCTGTCGCCGACAACAAGACCGCCGAAGGCCGCGCCAAGAACCGCCGCGTGGAAATCGAAGTGGTCGGTACCCGCCACAACTGATAAGCCTGCGGCTTAGAGGTAAGCAAAAGGCCCCGCTTGCGGGGCCTTTTGCTTGGGCGCGCCGTTGGCGCGAGAATGGAGCCATGACTGAAATCGTTAACGCCGACCCGGCCGAACTGGCCAAATTCTCGGATCTGGCTCATCGCTGGTGGGACCCGGAAAGCGAATTCAGGCCGCTGCATCAGATCAATCCGTTGCGGCTGGACTGGATCCAGTCCCAAGTGCCGCTGGCCGGCAAGCGCCTGCTGGACGTCGGTTGCGGCGGCGGCATCCTTTCCGACGCGATGGCGCGCAAGGGTGCCCAGGTGCTCGGCATCGACTTGGCGACCAAGGCCCTGAAGGTGGCTCAGCTGCATGCGCTGGAAGCCCAGACCGCCAATGTCGAGTACCGCGAGGTCAGCGCCGAAGCGCTGGCCGGCGAACAGCCGGGCACATTCGATGCGATCACCTGCATGGAAATGCTCGAGCACGTGCCCGACCCAGCCTCGGTAGTGCGGGCCTGCGCCACTTTGGTCAAGCCCGGCGGCTGGGTTTTCTTTTCGACCATCAATCGCAACCCAAAGTCCTTCGTGCTGGCCATCATCGGCGCGGAGTACGTGCTCAACCTGCTGCCCCGCGGCACCCATGAGTACATGAAATTCATCCGCCCAAGCGAGCTGGCGGGCTACTGTCGAGCGGTCGACCTGAACCTGGCCCAGACCCGCGGCATGGGCTACAACCCGTTCACGCGGCGCTATTGGCTGTCGGCCGACACGGGCGTCAACTATCTGTTCGCGACCCAGAAGAGCTGATGTTCAACCAGGCGCAGGCGATCCTGTTCGACCTGGACGGCACCCTGATCGACAGTGCGCCGGACCTGGGCGCCGCGGCCGACAAGATGCGGGTCGAGCGTGGCCTTCCTTCGCTCCCCCCGGAGCGATACCGCCCGATGGCCGGCGCGGGTGCCCGCGGAA
>JAAOZX010000026.1 GCA_012274225.1 Comamonadaceae bacterium
AATACCGTCGTGCGCGATGCCGGGGGACGCCCGGTCATCCAGGTCGACTCGGCCGGGCCGTTCCTGTTGGCCAAACTCGCACCCGGGCGCTATCGGGTCGACGCCAGCCTGCAAGGAAAGAGCCTGCACCAGCGTGTGGTCGTCAAACGCGGCGAACCCGTCAAGGCGGTGTTCCTCTGGCCGGCCGACATCGGCCACAGCGGCTCATGAGCTGACTTTCCAGGAGAGGAGCTGCGGCCCAGCTATGAATGCGGATACCGGGTTCAATGGCAACCTCGGCGACAGAACGATGCCTGATCGTCAGCGGCGGTTGCTCCTCGCCCCGACGAATCTGATGGGGGGAGTGTGCCACCTCTGACGCGAGGCTTGATCGTCATCAACGTCCTGGTCTTCCTGGCCCAGACCGCGTTGGGTGGCGACTTCGCCTCTTCGCTGGCGCTGTGGCCGCTCGGCCCGCAATTCATGCCCTGGCAGGTGCTGACGTACGCATTCGTTCATGGCGGACTCACCCATCTGCTGTTCAACATGTTCGGCGTCTACATGTTCGGCAGCGACCTGGAGCGGGTCTGGGGTTCGCGGCGCTACCTCACCTATTACCTCGTTTGCGCAGTGTCCGCCGCGGTGGTGCAGTTGCTGGTGGCCGGCCTGTCCAGCGGCCAGTACCCGACCGTGGGCGCCTCCGGTGCGGTATTCGGATTGCTGCTGGCGTACGCGATGCTGTTTCCGCGGCGGATGATCATGCCGCTGTTTCCGCCGATTCCGATGCGCGCGCCGGTGTTCGTGATGGTCTATGCCGGGCTCGAACTGTTTTTTGGCGTGACCGGCAGCATGGCCGGAGTCGCACATTTCGCGCACCTTGGCGGGCTGGCCGGCGGCTTCATCCTGATGCGCTACTGGAAATGGCGCTGATCGCCGCGGCGCAGGCTGAAGCGGCTACGGCTTGCCGGCCGGCCCGTAAATCGATGCGAAGGTGGCGAGCGGGTCGCGCGCTTCCCATCGCCCCGCTTCGACCTGGTGCAGGAAATCGCCGACGAGCTGGTTGAAGAGCGCGGGTTCCTCGAGATTGATCGCGTGCCCGCTCCTGGGCAGCACCGCCAGCCCGGCTTTCGGGATCGTCCGCTTCAGCAGCAAGGAGGGCTCGAGACACGGTTCGTCCTCGTCGCCGGTCAGCACCAGCGTGGGCACATCGATCTTGCCGATTGCCTCGGTCAAGTCGTACAGGCACGGGCGCCTCGCCTGGTAGCCGAGCATCGTGTTCGATGACCCGGCTGCGGAGTGTTCGCTCAGTTGGCGAATCGCTTCCGCGAATCCGCGGGGGTCCTTGTTGCGGAACTGGATACGCCCCGGACCGTGCCCATAGGTTGCGGCGAAGTGGGCCATCCCATGCTGCTGGATGCCGCCCGCCAAGCCGCGCGCTTCTTCCTGGAATTTCCGATAGGCCGCCGGATGGGAGCCAGTGCCGCAGCCGGCCAGCGTCAGGGACAGCGCGCGCGCCGGGCTGCCCATCGCGCAGTACCGCATGCCGAAATGCAAAGTGGCGAATGCGCCCATCGACAGGCCGACTATGTGAGCCGCAGGCACGGCCAGCGCGTCCATGACCGAGCGAAGGTCTTCGCGCCAGCGCTCCTGCGAGTAGCGTTCGAGGTCAGCGGGCACTTCGGAAGGCGGATAGCCGCGTGCGCTGTAGCTGATGCAGCGGTAGCGGCGCGAGAAGTACCGCACCTGCGGCTCCCAGCTGCGGTGATCGCCGGCGAACTCGTGCACAAACACGATCGGCGTACCGGTCCCGGTCTCCTCGTAGTACAGCTTCACGCCGTCGTCGGTTGTCAGCAGTGCCATCGGCAAATTCCTTTCTCGCAAAGTAGGGGCAGCGTCCTCAGGTCTTCATCCGCAGCCCACCCAGGTAGTCCCGCTTCCCGAGGGCAACCCCCTTGGACCGCAGGATGTCGTAGGCGGTGGTCGCGTGGAAATAGAAGTTCGGCAGCGAGAACGACAACAGGAAACCTTCGGCCGTGAACAGCAATTTGTTCTTGCGAAACTCGAAGATGAGCTCGGCGCCTTCGCGGGCATTGATTGCGTCGGGTTGGCATTGTTGCAGCGCCTTGCGCGTCCTCGAAACCAGCGCTTGCAGCGCTGCGTAATTGTCTTCCGGCAGGTCCCCCGGCGGCCGGAACACGCCGCTCTGGATGGCTTCGATCGCACCCAGCGAGTGGTGGACAACCGACTGGATCTGGAACCGGAACGGCAGCATGTCGGGATAAAGCCGTGTCTCGACCATGGCCTCGGGGTCGACCCCGCTTTCGCGGCAATGCGCCAGGCCCTTGTCCATGAAGCCGCTGACGGCTGCCAGCGCTTGCAGGAAACCCGGGACGCTCGCTTCATAGAGGGACAGCTTCATCGCTTGGCTCCTTGGCCGGTAGGCGCTACGAATTCGGAATCCCCAGTGAGCTTTTGCCCTATATTGGGCCGTTGACTGGCTGGCTCGCCAGGGGCAGGAAGCCCGATTGTGGCGCAAGGCACCCCGTCCGACTCCAGGGAACCGAGGACCGAAATGACCCAACTGCTCTTGAAGAACGCCCGGATCTTCGACGGGGTCTCGGCCGACTGCGCCGAAGGCATGAATGTGCGGGTCGCCGACGGCCGGATCCAGGAAGTGTCGGCCCGGCCGATCGGCGCCGGCGATGCGCGGGTCATCGACGTCGGCGGCCGCACGCTGATGCCGGGGATGATCGACGCGCACGTCCACGCCTTCGCCAGCGACGTCGCCGTGCAGAAGGTCGAGGCCATGGGCGAGGCGTATCGCACGGCGCATGCGCTGCGCATGCTGACCCATGCGCTCGATTGCGGCTTCACCACCGTGCGCGACATCGGCGGCGGCAACTACGGCCTGTACAAGGCCGCTGCCGACGGTCTTTTCGCCGGCCCGCGCTATTTCTATTCGGGCAGGATCCTGTCGATGACCGGCGGCCACGGCGACATGCGCCAGATCGAGGAAGCGCCACGCTACCAGTCGGCTTGCGGCTGCTCCGGCACCGTCTTCAACGCATTTGCGGTCATGGCCGACGGCGTCGACGAGTGCATCAAGTGCACTCGCGAGCAGCTGCGGCAAGGCGCCCATTGCATCAAGATCATGGGATCGGGCGGCGTGGCCTCGCCCACCGACCCGATCTGGATGAACCAGTACCGCGAGGACGAGATCCGCGCGATCGTGAACGAATGCGTCGAGCGCCGCAGCTATGCGTCCGCGCATTGCCACCCCGCGAGCGCCGTGCGCCGCTGCGTGGAATTTGGCGTGCGCAGCATCGAGCACGGCACGCTGATCGACGCCGAGACCGCCCGCTTCGTCGCCGAAAAAGGCGCTTACATCGTGCCGACCATGGTCATCATCGCGGCGCTGGTGGAGATGGGCCGCAAACTCGGCTTTCCGGCTCAGAGCCAGGAGAAGGCCGAATACGCGTGGAAGCAGGCCATCAGCGGCATGGACCTGATGCGGCAGGCCGGCGTGAAGCTCTGCTACGGCACCGACCTGATGGGCGCCATCTACGATCAGCAGTGCCGCGAGTTCACGCTGCGCAGCGAGGTGTTCTCGCCGCTGGAGATGCTGCGGCAGGCCACCTCGATCCCGGCCGAGATGATGATGCTGGAAGGCCAGATCGGCTGCGTGGCGCCCGGCGCCCATGCCGACCTGCTGGTGGTGGAGGGCGATCCGCTCAAGGACATCTCGCTGCTGGCCGCCAACGGCCGCAACCTGCGCACCGTCGTGCGCGGCGGTGTGGTCGTGCGCAACGACCTGCTCTGAGCGAGGGCGCCCTGCAACGGCCGGCCGGCCGACGCTAGAGCGCGCTCGCCATGCTGTTGCGCAGCGCCTTTTCCGCCACTGCGTCCAGCGCGCCTTCCAGCACGGTCTGCTGCGACAGTATGCGCAAGGCTCCGAGCGCGACCATCTTGTCCAGCATGGTGCGGGTCATCGACTGGTGCTTGCCCGCGCCGTCGGCGAACATGAACATCAGCGAATGCGGGCTGGCCCAGGTCAGTTGCCAGCGCGACCAGATGCCGCGCAGGAACACGTCGACCCAGGCGCCGGGCTGCAGGCCCGCGGCCGGCAGATCGGTCGTTGGCTCGGAGGCCAGCGGCTCGGTGTCATTCCAGTCGGGCGCGGTGTCGGGCACAAGATCCATCAGGCCGGAGTCACG
>JAAOZX010000190.1 GCA_012274225.1 Comamonadaceae bacterium
ATGGACGCCGGGGGCGCATCGAGCTCTGTGCGGTGCAACGCGAAATGCGCGGTGCGGGAGACTGTGGTGCCCGCCATGACGGCCTCGAACTGTGCCCGATTCTTCAGCCGCTGCACTGCGATGCGCCGCGTGGGCTGGCCAGCGCTGCGCCGGCTCAGACCGCCAGACGCTTGCGGCCCTTGGCGCGGCGGGCGTTGATCACGGCGCGGCCGCCGCGGGTCTTCATGCGGACCAGGAAGCCGTGGGTGCGTGCGCGGCGCACTTTGGAGGGTTGGTAGGTGCGTTTCATGATTG
Source organism: Comamonadaceae bacterium (assembly GCA_012274225.1). Lineage (GTDB taxonomy): Bacteria > Pseudomonadota > Gammaproteobacteria > Burkholderiales > Burkholderiaceae_C > Ramlibacter. The sequence continues at coordinate 295 of JAAOZX010000190.1, forward strand.
GTGCTCAGGGAAGCCTATGATTATCGCCGAATTTCCCAATAGCGGCAACGACAGGGCCCGGCAAGGCCCTGGATCCGGCGCCTTCCAAGCCCTTCCGTTAGCATCCCGCACGGCTGGCGGAGCACCCCCTCATGGCGAAAACGTCTTTGTGGATAACGCTTTGATAATCTAGAATGTGCGGCTTACCTAGAATGACAATATCCACAGAGGCGGCAAGCACCCATGAGTGAGGGGCAACATAACAGTCTGGCGGCCCACGCCAGCCACGGTGCAGGCGATAGCCTGTGGCAAGCTTGCATCGACCAGCTGGCCCAGGAGCTTCCGGAGCAGCAGTACAACACCTGGATCAAGCCCCTCGTGGCGCAGGTTTCGGACGACCTTTCGAAGGTCACCCTCTACGTAGCCAACCGCTTCAAGCTCGATTGGGTGCGGGCCCAGTACGCCGGCCGGATCGGCAACCTGCTGGAGAAACTGTATGGCCAGCCGGTGCACTTAGAGTTAGCGCTTGCTGTCAGGGAAAACTCCACCAGGACTTACTCTACGCCGTCGTCCATGGAAATGGGGCCGGCCCCGGAGCCGGCCGAAATCAGCGACGACAGCGCCAACGCCGCCTTCAAGAACCGGCTCAACACCGGCCTGACTTTCGACACCCTGGTCGAGGGCACCGCCAATCGGATGGCGCGGGCCGCCGCGATGCACGTCTCCGGCATGCCGGGGCAGCTTTACAACCCGCTTTTCATCTACGGCGGGGTCGGCCTGGGCAAGACCCACCTGATGCATGCGGTGGGCAACAAACTGCTGGCCGACCGGCCCGGCAGCAAAGTTCTCTACATCCACGCCGAACAGTTCGTTTCAGATGTGGTTAAGGCCTATCAGCGCAAGACTTTCGACGAATTCAAGGAGCGCTACCACTCGCTCGACCTGCTGCTGATCGACGACGTCCAGTTCTTCGCCAACAAGGACCGGACCCAGGAGGAGTTCTTCAACGCTTTCGAGGCCCTGCTGGCCAAGAAATCCCACATCGTGATGACCAGCGACACCTATCCCAAGGGCCTGGCGGACATCCACGAGCGGCTGGTTTCGCGCTTCGATTCCGGGCTGACGGTGGCCATCGAGCCGCCCGAACTCGAGATGCGCGTGGCCATCCTGATCAACAAGGCCCGGGCCGAAAGCGCCGAGATGCCCGAGGAAGTGGCGTTCTTCGTGGCCAAGAACGTGCGCTCCAACGTGCGCGAGCTCGAAGGCGCGTTGCGCAAGATCCTGGCCTATTCCCGCTTCAACCAGAAAGAGATCTCGATCCAGCTGGCGCGGGAGGCGTTGAGAGACCTGCTGTCGATCCAGAACCGCCAGATCTCGGTGGAGAACATCCAGAAGACGGTGGCCGACTACTACAAGATCAAGGTCGCCGACATGTACTCCAAGAAGCGGCCGGCCTCGATCGCCCGGCCGCGCCAGATCGCGATGTACCTGGCCAAGGAACTGACCCAGAAGAGCCTGCCCGAGATCGGCGAGCTGTTCGGCGGCCGTGACCACACCACGGTGCTGCACGCGGTGCGCAAGATCGGCGGCGAGCGCCAGCAACTGACCGAGTTGAACCAGCAATTGCACGTGCTGGAACAGACCCTGAAGGGGTGAAAGTGGGCCGCGCTAACAAGCCTGGGGACAGTTCCGGCACAACTCTCCTGTTATCCACAAGGCCGGAAGAAAAGCCAAAGTTGTCCCCGGGACGGGTACATCAAACGCAGCCGGCATCACAGGCTTTTTATTTGGCCAAGTGCTTGATAAAAAAGGCGAAAATGGAGGTTGTCCACAGACGGACCGCTCCCTTATCTAGCTACTACTAATCTAAATTAAAGAATTAAAGAGAAGAGGTTGAAGACATGATCGTCCTGAAGGCAACGCAAGACAAGGTGCTCTCGGTTCTGCAGTCGGTAGCGGGCATCGTGGAACGCAGGCACACCCTGCCGATCCTGGCCAACGTGCTGATTCGCAAGACCGGCGGCTCGTTGCAGTTGACGACCAGCGACCTCGAAATCCAGATCCGCACCACCGCCGAACTCGATGGCGACAGCGGCAGCTTCACCACCACCGTCGGTGCGCGCAAGCTGATCGACATCCTGCGCACCATGCCAACCGACCAGACGGTGAGCCTGGAGTCGAACCAGAACAAATTGGTGCTCAAGGGCGGCAAGAGCCGGTTCACGCTGCAGACGCTGCCGGCCGAGGACTTTCCGCTGGTGCAGGAAGCGGCGAGCTTCGGGCCGGTGTTCAGCGTTCCGCAAAAGACCTTGAAGGACCTGCTGAACCAGGTTTCGTTCGCGATGGCGGTGCACGACATCCGCTACTACCTCAACGGCATCCTGTTCGTGGCCGAGGGCAGGCAATTGAGCCTGGTGGCCACCGATGGTCACCGCCTGGCCTTCGCCAGCGCAACGCTCGACGTCGAAGTGCCGAGGCAGGAGGTGATCCTGCCGCGCAAGACGGTGCTGGAGATGCAGCGCCTGCTGTCGGACGCCGAAGGCGCGATCGAAATGCAGTTCGCCAGCAATCAGGCCAAGTTCAGCTTCGGCGGCATGGAGTTCGTCACCAAGCTGGTCGAGGGCAAGTTCCCCGACTACAACCGAGTCATCCCCAAGAACCACAAGAACAGCGTGACGCTGGGCCGCGTTCCGCTGCTGGCCAGCCTGCAGCGCACAGCCATCCTGACCAGCGACAAGTTCAAGGGCGTGCGCCTGAACATCGAGCCGGGCACCTTGCGGGTGGCTTCCAACAACGCCGAGCAGGAAGAAGCGGTGGACGAACTGGACATCGACTACGGCGGCGATTCGATCGAGATCGGCTTCAACGTCACCTACCTGATCGATGCGCTGTCCAACATGGACCAGGACATGGTCAAGCTGGAACTGGCCGATTCCAACAGCTCGGCACTGTTCACGATCCCCGAGAACTCAACCTTCAAATACGTGGTGATGCCGATGAGAATTTGAACGGAAGATAACGCGGCCTGCCAGGCCGCGTCCTAGTGTCCAACCCGCCGTATCAGGCGGGTTTGGTCCTTCAAGAGTTTGCGAATTTCAAGAGTTCCTGGAAAACGATTTGTCTATGTCCGATGAAAACAAGCCCAACGGTGACGTGCATGTAGGCGCCGGTGGCGAGGAAAGCTCCAATTACCAACCGAATATCGATGCCCACCAGGCCGGCGCCAGCGCCGCCTATGGCGAGGCCTCGATCCAGATCCTGGAAGGGCTGGAAGCGGTGCGCAAACGGCCCGGGATGTACATCGGCGACACCTCGGACGGCACCGGCCTGCACCACCTGGTGTTCGAGGTGGTGGACAACTCGATCGACGAGGCCCTGGCCGGCCATTGCGACGACATCATGGTGACCATCCACAGCGACAACTCGATCAGCGTGGTGGACAACGGCCGGGGCATCCCCACCGGCATCAAGATGGACGACAAGCACGAGCCCAAGCGCTCGGCCGCCGAAATCGCGCTGACCGAACTGCACGCCGGCGGCAAGTTCAACCAGAACAGCTACAAGGTGTCGGGCGGCCTGCACGGCGTGGGCGTGAGCTGCGTCAACGCGCTGTCGAAGATGCTGCGCCTGACGGTGCGGCGCGAAGGCAAGCAGCATGTGCTGGAATTCTGCCGCGGCTTCGTGCAGAACCGGATCATCGAGAAGGTCCAGACCTCGGAGGGCCTCGTGGAGGTGTCTCCGATGCAGGTGCTTGGGGAAACCGACAAGCGCGGCACCGAAGTGCACTTCCTGCCCGACACCGAGATCTTCAAGGAAAACGCCGATTTCCATTACGAGATCCTGTCCAAGCGGCTGCGCGAACTCTCCTTCCTGAACAACGGCGTGCGCATCCGGCTGCTGGACGAGCGCACCGGCAAGGAAGACGACTTCTCCGGCGCCGGCGGCGTCAAGGGCTTTGTCGCCTTCATCAACAAGGGCAAGCAGGTGCTGCACCCCAACGTGTTCCACGCGATGGGTGACCGGCAGAGCGACCAGAACACCAACATCGGCGTCGAAGTGGCGATGCAGTGGAACAGCGGCTACAACGAGCAGGTGCTCTGCTTCACCAACAACATCCCGCAGCGCGACGGCGGCACCCACTTGACCGGCCTGCGCGCGGCGATGACCCGCGTCATCAACAAGTACATCGACGACACCGAGCTGGCCAAGAAGGCCAAGGTCGAAGTCACCGGCGACGACATGCG
>JAAOZX010000191.1 GCA_012274225.1 Comamonadaceae bacterium
ACCTGCTTCAGGTCGGTCAACCCCAGCATGATCTTTTCCATGCCGTCCATCTTGAGCGTGCGCATCCCGGTTTCCACGGCGACTGAAAACAGTTCACCCACCCGCGCGCGCTCCTGGATCAAGCGCTTGAGGTGGTCATCGGCCACCAGCAGTTCGTGCAGCCCGAGCCGCCCCTTGTAGCCGGTCTTGTTGCACTTGTCGCAGCCCGCCGCCTTGTAGAACTTCAGCCGCCCGTCCTGGCCATAAAGTTTGACCCAGCCGTCATAGAGCTTCTTGGCTTCGCCCGCGTAGTCCGCCTTCCAGGCCGACGAGTGACGCAATTCCTCCGCATATTCCGCCAGGAACAGCTTGATCTCGTCGGAGTCGGGCAGGTATTGCTGCTTGCAGTCGCACAGTTTTTTGGCCAGGCGCTGCGCCAGGATGCCCAGCAGGGCATCGGCGAAGTTGAACGGGTCCATGCCCATGTCCAGCAAGCGCACGATGGACTCGGGCGCCGAGTTGGTATGCAAGGTGGAAAAGACCAGGTGCCCGGTCAACGACGCCTCCACCCCCATCGCCACGGTCTCTTTGTCGCGGGATTCGCCGACCATGATGATGTCGGGGTCGGCCCGCAGGAAGGCACGCATCACCAAAGCGAAGTCGATGCCGGCCTTCTTGTTGATCTGGACCTGGCGCAGGCCCTTCTGGGTGATTTCAACCGGGTCTTCGGCGGTCCAGATCTTCGTGTCTGCGGTATTGAGGAATTTGAGGATCGAATGCAGCGTGGTGGTCTTGCCCGAGCCGGTGGGGCCGCAAACATAGAACAGGCCATAGGGTTTGCTGACGGTCTTTTCCAGCCGCTCCCGGTTGTGCGGCGACAACCCCAGCTTTTCCAGCGGAATCGGCTCGCCCGCCGCCAGGATGCGCATCACCACGTCTTCCACCCCGCCGGACGAGGGAATGGTCGCCACCCGCAGTTCGATGTCCAGGGGACCGAACTTCTTGAACTTGATCTTGCCGTCCTGCGGCTTGCGCTTTTCGGAGATGTCCAGGTCGCACATGATCTTCAGCCGGGTGATCAGTGCCTCACGGAAATGCGACGGGACCTCGATGTACGGCAGCAGACTGCCGTCGATGCGGAAACGGATGCCGGTCTTGGCCTTGCCCGGCATGGGCTCGATGTGGATGTCCGACGCCTTCTGCTGGAAGGCGTCGACGATCACCTTGTTGACGAACTTGACCAGCTCGTTGTCGGCGGCGGCGGACTCGAGCGAAGACTCGTCGCTGTTGTCGTCCTCCAGCGGAGAGCTCAGGTCGGCCAGCAGTTCGTCGATCGATGCGCCGGTTTCCTGTCCGCCATAGAGCTGGGCCAGCGTTTCCTCGAATTCGGTCTGCGTGGTGACGCGGTACGCGAACTTGGAAAACCGCGGGAAGACCTGGGGCACCATCCGCGAGCCGCGCACGGCTTCGGGATCGAGACACATGATCACCAAACCGTCCGCGGACTCTTCAAGCGGCAGCCAGCCCTGCTCCAGGACAAAATCGCGTTTGAGCGGCCCGTGCAGGCCTTCGGAGCGAATCCGGCCGGCGTTGAAAGGCTCGTAGGGCACACCGAAGAACTTGGCCAGCGACTGGCCGATCTGGGCGGGGCGGATCCGGAAGCTGGCCATCAGCGTGTGCTCGACCGGCTGGGCCTCGTCGCGCGCCTTCTGGATGCACTCGCGCAACTCGGCTTCGGTGAGCACGCCGTCAGCTACCAGGCCGTCGTACTTGGTCGCGCGTCGGCGCTGGCCGTCGTCGGCCTTCTGCACGCGCTGGCGAATTGCGGTCGCCAGCGTCTTGCACAACTGCGTCGCGCCCTCGACCTCCAGCTCACCGAAGGGCTGGTCGCTCTTGTTGTTGATGACCTGCAGCACGCCGTGCAAGGTCTTGCCGTCGCGGATGGGGAGCACCAGCATCTGCTTGGTTCGATAGCCTGAACGCTTGTCTACTTCCTTCAGGAAGCTCAGGGACGGATTGATCGCCTTCAGCGCCGCATCGTCGTAGACGTCGCTGATGTTCAGCATCTGGCGGCTGAACGCTGCATAGCCTGCGATGCTTTGACCGCTGATCGGCAGCTTCAGGTCGCGGCTGGTGTTCAGGCCGGTCTTGACCTTGGACACGATGGCACTGCCGTCCTCGTTGACCGCGTACAGCGTCAGGCGTTCGGCATTGAGCAGCCGGCAGATGTCCTGGCTGGCTTCCAGCATGATCTGCTCGATGTTCTCGGTCTCATGGATGCGTGTGGTGACCTGCTGCAGCTGCCGGTAGAACAGGGCCTCGAACGACACGCCGCGCTTTTCGGGCGGCAGCATCTGCGAGTCGAAGAAAGCCTGCTCCGAGTCGCGCTCGGGCTTGAGGACGGCGCTCATAGATCGAACTCCTGGCCCACGCGCAGCCACCGGATGTCGTGGACGACGTTCGGACCGAACGGTTGCGTCTGATCGAACTTCTGGATCTCATTCATGATCAGCCCGGTCTCCGCCGGCTTGGTGTGCATGATGTAGATAGGGAAGGTCTTGCCCTTGTCGATGCAATCGAGCTCGTCGGCGAGCACGTGCGGCGACAGGTGCAGGCTGCGCTGGGCCAGGTCCTTCTCGCGGTTGCTGAAGGCCGTCTCGATCACCAGCGCGGCCACATTCATCTGGTTGACGCGGGCCCAGAAGGCCGGATTGCGCTCGGTATCGCCGGTGAAGACCCAGCAGCCTTTGCCCGAAGCGACGGCGTAGCCCACCGCCGGCACCGTATGCACTGCGGGCAGCACCTCGATGTGCTTGCCGCCCAGGTGCAGGATTTGTCCGACCTTGATTTCATTGAATGCTATGAAGGGCGCGGCCGGGCTCGGGATCCGGGTGAAGTCCGGCCAGATCACATTGTTGAAAACGTGGGCGCGCAACGCGGCGATAGTCCCCGCCAGGGCATGGACCTGCACCGGACGGGTCAGCTGAGATGCAATGGCGTCGACCATCAGGGGCAGCGAGGCAATGTGATCCAGGTGGGAATGGGTCAGCAGGACGTGGTCGATCCGCCTCATCTCTTCGAGGTCGAGGTCGCCCACGCCCGTGCCCGCGTCGACCAGCACATCCTCGTCGATGAGGAATGACGTGGTTCGACAGTCCTTGGCGATCGCGCCGGAACAGCCCAACACGCGCACCTTCATGTCAGCCCCCGCCGAGCCGGCTCGAGGGCGCACAAGCGTCCCGGGGGACAGCGAACGAACGTGAGCGTGGAGGCGCCATGAATACCTTCACTTGGTTTCGAAGTTGGTCGCACCGTCCCAGCCGGGATCCAGGGGCAGCAACCTCAGGGAGGCTACACGCTCGGAATACAGTTCGTAAAGGTATTTCTTCGGATTCAGGCGCTGCAGATTCAGCATCAGCACGTCGCACTGCTCCCAGTCCTGGCCGCGGTACGCCTTCAGAAAGCCGGCCCATATCTTCAGCTCGTTCAATGTGGCCGGCTCCAGCCGGTCGGCCGGCGCGACCGGCCAGAAGATGGCCACGCTCTCCTTGCGGCCCTTTACCCGGACCCGGTCCAGCTCCTGCCAGGCGAACTCAGGCGCCACTTTGCGGGTGGTCGCGCTGGCCACGATGTCCACCCCGTAGACCTTCGACAGGCCTTCCAGACGGGAACCCAGGTTGACCGCGTCCCCGATCACCGTATAGCTGCGCCGCACTTCCGAGCCCATGTCGCCCACGCACATGGTGCCGGTATTGAGGCCGATGCCGATGCCAATTTCGAGTGCGCCACGCGAGCGGTGCTCCTCGTTGAGCTTGCGCACCGCGCCTGCCATCTCCATTGCCGTCTTCACCGCCAGATGCGCGTGATTGGCCAGGTCGACCGGGGCTCCCCAGAAGGCCATGACGCAGTCGCCCATGTACTTGTCGATGGTTCCCAGGTTGGAGCGGATCAGGTCGGTCAGGCGATTGAAGACGCTGTTCAGGAGAGCCTGAAGCTCGATCGGCTCCATCTTCTCGGACATGGTGGTGAACCCGCGCATGTCGCAGAACATCACCGTGAGTTCCTTGCTGCGGGCGGTCATGCTGTAGCTGTCCGGATCCTTGACCATCTCGTCGACCAGTTCGGGCGGCACGTAGGTGCCGAACAGGTTGGCCAGCTCCCGCTTGCCCCGGCTCTCGACGAAGTAGCCATAACTCATGTTCAAGGCAAAGGCCGTCAACGTCATGACCAGGGCCGCGGCCACCGGCAGGACCAGGCCGGCCCCGAGGTAAAGCCAGGAATTGAGGCCCGCCACGACGGCGATCACGGTCAGGCTGACCATCACGGCGCGGGAAGCAGAGAGCAGTGGCAGCGCAAACGCCAGCACGAGACCGGCGAGCACCAGGACGGCGACGTCGTAACCCAGCGCGTAGTCGGGTTTGACAGCCAGGCGATCGTCGAGCAGACCGGAAAGCAGGTTGGCATGAGTTTCGACGCCGGCGTAGGCCTGCCCCACCGGCGTCACCCGGAGGTCCAGCAAGCCGGGCGCCGTGGTGCCGACCAGCACGATCTTGCCTCGAAGCTGGCCGGGCGCGAGCCGTCCGGCCAGGACGTCCGCCGCCGAGATGAACTTGAAGGAGCCGCCGCCAACCCCGCCCGGCCCGCGAAAGGGCACCAGCGTGGTCACACCTTCGGCGACCGGCACAGTCAGAGTCTTCTGCCCGAGCCGCAGGCGAATCGCCTCGAGGCCCTGGTAGTTGCGCGAAATGAACCGCTCCTGCGGAAAGGCGGGCTCCACCGTCGGCATGCCAACCAGCATTCGGAACATGGCCAGCGTCAGCGACTCGTAATACCGGTCGCCGTATTCCGCGAGCAAAGGAACGGACCGGAGCACGCCGTCGCCATCCACGATCGGATTGAAGAAGCCGCTTATCGGCGCGGCCCTTGCCAACTGTTCGATATTGGCGCCATAGCCATTCCAGCTGGTGACCTTGACCGGCCGACCGCGCAGGCTGTCCTTCTGCATGACCGGCTCGGGCAGCAGGCCGGAGGTGCGGCCGTCGCGGTCGCTGGTGAAGTAATAGCCCAGCACCACGGGCCGCTGCCGCAGCGATCGGGCGAACACCGAGTCGTAGTCCAGCGTGGCCTGCAGCTGGTTGAGCCGGTCCGTGAAGCCGGCTTGGTCCTTCAGCTCCGCCTGGGCCAGCCGACGCAGCTGCTTGAGGCCCGAGCTTTCGTCGGGCTCGGCGAAGACCACGTCGAAACCGGCCAGGGCGACCTTCTGGCGTTCGAACAGCTCGTCGACCAGTTCAGCAAGGCGATTCCTCCCCCACGGCCAACGCCCGACCTCGGCCAGGCTCTTCTCGTCGATGTCGATGATGACGATCCGCTCGTCCAACGTCCTGGGCATGGTCCAACGCAGCCGGGCGTCGTAGATGATGTTGTCGAGGCGCTGCAGGACCCCGATGGGCATGAGGCCCAGAGTGTGCGGCAGCGCCAACGCTAGCGGAATCAGGGTGACCGCGATGCGCGACCAGTGTCTGGACAGCAGGCTCATGCAGCCTGGGCCTTGCCGGCGAGACCCCCGCCGGCGTCCATCAGGGCTGGACGAATTGCATCTGGGTTCCGGCCAGTTCCAGCAGGTCCCCGTTCTTCAGCGAGACAGGCTCGGCGCCGATCGCAGCGCCATTGAGAGTGGGCTTGTTGCCGCCATCGACATGGGCGACCACGAAACCGTGGGGCCGGCGCGTGATTGCGGCCACCGCAACCCCCGGCTTGCCGATGGTGGTCACCACCTTGACCAGCGGCACCTCACGCCCGGCTGCCGCCCCGGACAGCACCTTGATGCTGGCGTGAAGCGCCACCGCATCCGGCGCACGGGCCGGCCCAGCGGCCACGCCCGGCTGGGACGCCGCGCCCGGTGTCGGCATCCCGACCGCGCCCGGCTTGAAGATCATGGTCTTTTCGAAGCCCGCGCCGGGCGCCTCGTTGATGTACTTGATCTTGTACTTGCCGATCTCAACGGTGTCGGAATTCTGCAACAGCTGCTTCTTGACGGCCTTGCCATTGACGTAGGTTCCGTTGGTGCTATTGAGGTCCTCCAGGTAGACCTCGTTGCCCGTCATCAGGAGCACAGCATGCTCGCCGCTGACGGCGAGGTTGTCGATCACGATGTCGTTATAGGGCCTGCGGCCCAGGGTCGTGCGGTCCTTGCTTAACTGCACTTCCTTGATGACGACACCGTCGATCGAAACGATCATTTTCGGCATGGTCCGCTCCTGTCTGTTTGACTCATTTTGTGCATCACCAGTACCAACGGACTATTTTCCCAGCAATCTGTGCATCAGGCCGCGTTTTTTCGATCCTTCGATGGCTTGCGCCATCAGGATCGAGATATTGTCGCGGCCGCCGTTGGCGTTGGCAGCGTCGATCAGCTGCGCGGCCTTTTGCTCCAGCGGCCCCTCGTTTCCCATTATTTTGCCTATCCCTTCATCATCCACCATGTCGGACAATCCGTCCGAACACATCAAAAACAGGTCGCCGGGTTCGACCTTGTGCTCGTTGACTTCCAGCAACACGGCATCCTCGACGCCCAGCGCGCGCGTGACCAGGTTCTTGTTGCTCGAGGTGGCGGCCTGTTCGGGTGTGATCAGGCCGGCGTCCATCTGCTCCTGCAGGAGCGAGTGGTCCTTGGTGATCTGGGTGAGTTCGACGCCGCGCAGGCGGTAGCAGCGCGAATCGCCGATGTGCCCGAGCATCAGGCGCCCATCCTGGAACACGCCCAGGACCAGGGTGGTCCCCATGCCGCTGTACTGGGGATTCGAATTGGCGGCGTTGAAGATCGAGCGGTTGGCGTTGTCCACGCAGATTTCCATGGCCCGGCGCACCTCGCGCGCATTGGCGTGGCGTCCGGCCTGCGCCAGCCATCGTCCCAGCTCCGACTTGATGAAGGTGGTCGCCATGCCGCTGGCAATCTCGCCGGCGTTGTATCCGCCCATGCCATCGGCAAGGATGCCAAGCCGGGTCGGCTCGTCGATGGCGACGGAGTCCTCGTTGTTCTCGCGGGCGAGACCCGGATCGGTACTGGTGCAAAACTCGTAATTCATAACTTGCCGGGCCGAGCCTCCGGATCGGTCTGGGCGTCCCCGGTGGGGGGTCCGCCGGGTCTGGCCGGCTTGGTCATCACATTGGTCTGGGCGAAGACGACATCGCTGGAGCGCGCCGGCGCCGCCTGGGTCGCATCATAGCCGGGCGGGGCGGCCGGACGATGGGAGGGCGCGGCGGACTCGCCCAGCGACAAGCGAAGGTCGGCAGCGAACCGCTCGCCGTCCTGGTAGCGGCTTTCGGGTCGTTTGCTCAGGGAGAGCGCCACCACATTGGCCAGCCGCTCGTTGATCTCCGGTCGCAGGATGCGCACGTCGGGCGCTTCTTCGCTGGCGATCTTGTACATCAGCTCGGCCATCGAGTCGCCGCGGAACGGCAGCACCCCGGTCAGCATCTGGAACAGCATCACCCCCAGCGAATAAAGGTCGGACCGGCCGTCCACCTTCTTGCCGGCGATCTGCTCGGGCGACATGAAGCTGGGCGTCCCCAGCACCAGCCCGGTCTTGGTCTTGCTCGAATCGGTGATCCGGGCGATGCCGAAGTCGGTCACCTTGACGGTGTCGCTCTCGGGCTCATACATGATGTTGGCCGGCTTGATGTCGCGGTGCACCACGTTCTGGCGGTGGGCATAGGCCAGCGCCTCGGCCACGCGCGTGATGATCGCGATCACCTTGGGCACCGGCAGCAGATGCCCCGGCTTGCAGAAATCCACCAGGTCCTTGCCCTTGAGGAACTCCATGGCGATGTAGGCCAGGTCATGCTCCTCACCCGCGTCGAAAATCGTCACGATGTGCTGATGCTGAAGCCGGCCGGCGGTCTCCGCCTCACGGAAAAACCGCTCACGCGCGTCGGTCAGCTCTTCGCCCTCGAATTCCTGGCTCAAGGCCATGGTCTTGATGGCGACCACGCGCCCGATCTTGGGATCCTTGCCAAGGTAGACCACGCCCATGGCGCCTTTGCCGAGTTCTTTTTCGATCTGGTAGCGCCCCAGCATCGGTTTCTCCACGGCGCCGCCGTCCAGAAGCATGGTGCCCCCGGGGTGCGACCCGCCGCCGCCCAGGATCACCGTTTCCGACAGGTTCTTGGCGCGATTGAGCTTGGCCTTCAGATCCTTGAAGTCCTTGTTCCACGCGGCCATGTGCTCGTACACCGCCTGCGCCTTGTTGAACTGGCGCTTGCGCTCGAAGTCCAATGCCAGGTTGTACAGGTTCTCCATCACCGAGTCGCTCATCGACACGCGACGGAAGCGATCGAACGCCATGTCGAGCTGACCCTGGCCCTGCAAGGCCAGCCCCATCATGCGATTGGTCTCGGCCGATTCATCGTCCGACTTGAGCTTGCCGGCCTCGGTCACCAGGTAGCGCCGGGTGGTCAGCGCCAGATGGCCGATCAGCAGCAGCGTCACCGGCAGCATGAACTTCAACCAAAGCGAGGCCCCGGACAACAGCGCGAACTCGCCGCCGGCCAGCAGCAACAGCAGGCCCGCGGTCGCACCTGCCCCCATGCCGGCGGACAGCCGGGGCAGCAACTGCATCAGGTAGGCCACCACCAGCAGGAACGCGCCCAGTTCGGCCCAGATGCCCCAGGAAGGCTGGACGATGAAATGTTCGCTGAGGATGCTCGAGGTGATGTGCGCCATGATCCCGGCGGGCGAGAGCCCGGAGTACCCCGGCGCGGCGAACATGGTGCCGACGCCGGCCGCCGTGGCGCCAACCAGCACGATCTTGTCGCGGTACTTGGTCGCCGGTATCTTGCCGCTCAGCACATCGTAGAAGGAGTCCTCCGCAAACGCCGACCTGCCGTCCTTGCTCTTGTAGAACTGCGGGCGCATCCGGGCCTCTTCGTCCGTCTTGATCCGCAGCTTGCCGATCTGGACCGAGTCACCGACATTGATCCGGATGTCGCCGGGGCCGAGGTTCAGGCTGCTTGCCGCCGCCAGCAAGGCCATCGAGGGGACCGCCTTGCCGTAATAGTTGACCAGCAGGGGATCGTCGCGCACCGATCCGTCCTGGTCATAGTGTTGATTCAGATGGCCGATGCCGGCGGCGGCGCTCCCGAGCACTTCGATCGGAAACTGTCCGCTGACGGCCGCCATGGAGAATCCACTGCTTTCATCGATTGCGTCACGGGCCACATAGGCGGGCAGCGGCCGGTCCGGCTTGCCCTGCGGCTCGCCCAGCACGTAGACCGCGGGCAGCAGCACGTTGCCGGCTTTCTTGATGCTGGCGGCCAGCTTGGCGTCGGCATCCAGGGTCTGTTCGGCCTCGGCAATCACCTGGCGCAGCGGATCGGCCGCAGCCCCGAGACCATCAGCCTGGGATCCCAGTGCGTCCTTGAGCTTGCGGATGAACACCAGTCCGCGATCGGTCTGGGGTTCGAAGAAGAAGGTGGTGTAGACAATGGTCTTGGCCTTCGCCGCGGCCAGCTGGTCAATCAGCTGGGCGTGCACATCGCGGGTCCAGGGCCACCGGCCGATGTTGGCGATGCTCTGGTCATCGATCGCAATAACGGCGATGCGATCGGAGGGCTGACGGCCGCTGCTGGTGCTGGCGAAATCGTAAAAGCGGCGCTCGACGGTGCCGACGGCGTCCGTCACCTGATGCAGCACCAGGACCGCCACCGTGACGATGATCGCCACCAACCAGTCCGTGCGCCAGAACGGGCCACGCTTTTTCGATGATGAAGTGCTCACTGCCCGCCCCCGTCCAGACGACTGTTCAATACCAAGGCGCCTCCGTGGCATGGCCACGCACCCGCTACGTTGAAAGAGTGCAGGATCAGCTGGACGTTAACAGACGCTCATTCGCCGGACAAGCAACTTTGTCACCCTCAAACTACATTTCGTTGCAAATACGCACGCGACGGCCGGCACGACGCAGCCGCACAAGCGCTTCCGTCAGGCGGGGCTGGTTCGGGCTCGCGCTTGCAACACCTTGCCCACCACGACCACGAACGCAGCTCCAAAGGCGGCACCGGCGTAGTGCAACCAGGGATCGGCGGCCAGCATGCCATGCAGCGCCGTGTCGCTGATGATGGTTTCACCGCCGACCCAGCCGATCAGTGCGGCGCCCAGCACCACGATGATGGGGAAACGCTCCATCAGCTTGATCATCAGCGTGCTACCGAAGATCACCAGCGGGATGCTGATGGCCAGGCCCAGGATCAGCAGCGTCATGCTGCCCTTGGCGGCGGCGGCCACGGCAATCACGTTGTCCAGGCTCATGACAAGGTCGGCAATGAGAATCGTGCGGATCGCCGCTGCCAGGGACCCGTATTCCTTGGCTTCGCCTTCGCCCTCATCTTCGTCGCCGAGCAGCTGCACGCCGATCCACAGCAGCAGCAGCCCGCCGATGACCTGCAGGTAAGGCAGCGCCAGCAGCTTGGCGGCCACCACGGTGAGCGCGATCCGCAGCACCACGGCCGCGCCGGAGCCGAAGATGACGGCTTTGTTTTGCTGGTGCGGCGGCAGGGAACGCGCCGCGAGCGCGATCACCACCGCGTTGTCCCCCGAAAGGATGATGTTGATCCAGATGATCTTCAGCAGACCGATCCAGAAAACCGCACTCTGAAGCATCTCCATGCCGGTACTCCGTCGTTGTGAAAGCAGAAAGCGCCCAAAACCCGCGGTATTCGAGCGCTTTCCTTTTTCTTGGAGCTTCAGTCTAAGCCGCCGCTGCCCCCGCCGCGTTCGTAATAGTGCTTACAGCATCGCCTTCAGCAGCTTGGCCATCTCGGACGGATTGCGGGTCACCTTGAAGCCGCACTCTTCCATGATCGCAAGCTTGGCGTCGGCCGTGTCGGCGCCGCCGGAAATCAGCGCGCCCGCATGCCCCATGCGCTTGCCCGCCGGTGCCGTCACGCCGGCGATGAAGCCCACAATCGGCTTCTTCATGTGGTCGCGACACCAGTAGGCCGCTTCCGCCTCATCGGACCCGCCGATCTCGCCGATCATGATCACCGCGTCGGTGTCCGGGTCGTCGTTGAAGGCTTTCATGATGTCGATGTGTTTCAGGCCGTTGATCGGGTCACCGCCGATGCCCACGGCCGTGGACTGGCCCAGGCCGATCTCGGTGAGCTGGGCCACGGCTTCGTAGGTCAGGGTCCCCGAGCGGCTCACCACCCCGATGCGGCCCTTCCTGTGGATGTGGCCGGGCATGATGCCGATCTTGATCTCTTCGGGCGTGATGATCCCGGGGCAGTTCGGACCGAGCAGCAGTGTCTTCTTGCCGCCGCCGGCTTCCTTGGCCTTCATCTTGTTGCGCACTTCGAGCATGTCGCGCACCGGAATGCCCTCGGTGATGCAGATGGCCAGGTCGAGGTCCGCCTCGACGGCTTCCCATATCGCAGCCGCGGCACCGGCAGGCGGCACGTAGATGACCGAGACCATCGCGCCGGTCTTCTGGCTGGCTTCCTTTACCGACGCATAGATCGGGATGTTGAAGATCTTCTCGCCGGCCTTCTTCGGATTCACGCCGGCGACGAAGCAGTTCTTTCCGTTGGCATATTCCTGGCACTTCTCGGTGTGGAACTGGCCGGTCTTGCCGGTGATGCCCTGGGTGATGACCTTGGTGTCTTTGTTGATGTAGATGGACATGAAGTGATCCTGATCGGTTGGGGACTGGCGCAGCGGCGCGCCCTTTCCGCGAATTTGAACTAGGCGACCGCGGCGACGACTTTTTGCGCCGCGTCGGCCATGGTGTCGGCACTGATGATGGGCAATCCCGAATCCTTCAACAGCTTCTTGCCCAGTTCCTCGTTGGTGCCCTTCATCCGAACCACCAGCGGCACGCTGAGGTTCACCGCGCGGCAGGCCGCCACGATACCGGTGGCGATGGTGTCGCACTTCATGATGCCGCCGAAGATGTTGACCAGGATGGCCTTGACCTTCTTGTTCTTGAGCATGATCTTGAAGGCTTCTGTCACCTTCTCCGGGGTGGCGCCGCCGCCCACGTCGAGGAAGTTGGCCGGCTCGGCGCCGAACAGCTTGATGGTGTCCATCGTCGCCATCGCCAGGCCGGCGCCATTGACCAGGCAGCCGATGTTGCCGTCCAGGCTGATGTAGGCCAGGTCGAACTTGCTGGCCTCGATCTCGGCCGGATCTTCCTCGTCAAGATCGCGCAAGGCGACGATCTCGGGATGGCGGAAGAGTGCATTCGAGTCGAAGTTGAACTTCGCGTCCAGCGCCTTGATCTTGCCGTTGCCTTCGAGGATCAGCGGGTTGATCTCGACCAGGCTGGCGTCGCTGTCCATGTAGACCTTGTAGAGCTTCTGGAACACGTCCACGGCCTGGCCCGTGGAGCCGGCCGGCACGCCGATGCCGTTGGCCAGCTCAGTGGCCTGCGCCTGCGTCAGGCCAACCAGCGGATCGACGAAGACCTTGATGATCTTCTCGGGTGTGGCGTGGGCCACTTCCTCGATGTTCATGCCGCCTTCGCTGGAGGCCATCAGCGCGACTTTCTGCGAAGCGCGGTCGGTCACCGCTGAAACGTAGTATTCCTTCTTGATGTCGGCGCCATCTTCGATGAGCAGCCGCCGCACCTTCTGGCCGCCGGGCCCGGTCTGGTGCGTGACCAGCTGCATGCCCAGGATCTGGCCGGCCAGGGTCTTGACCTCATCGACCGAGCGGGCGAGCTTGACGCCGCCGCCCTTGCCGCGGCCGCCCGCGTGGATCTGGGCCTTCACAACCCAGACCGGCCCGCCCAGTTTCTGGGCCGCTTCCACGGCCTCCTGGACGGTGAACGCCGGAATGCCGCGCGGAACGGGCACGCCGAAATTGCGCAAGATTTCCTTGCCTTGGTACTCGTGAATCTTCATGGAGGTATCTCTCGAGGAACGGGATTGTGCCCAAAGACCGGGCGACGGACGGAATCGCGCCGGCTGTAAAAAAGTCGCTGTCAACTGTAGCATGCTGCAACGCACCAAAAACGCGATCTGGCTTACAGTTGAACATGAGCTTGATAGGAAACAAGATGCCCAAGGTCTTCATCGACGGCGAGGCCGGAACCACCGGCCTGGAGATTCGCGATCGACTCCAGAAGATGCCCGGCATCGAGCTGGTGAGCATTGCCGCGGAGCTGCGCAAGGACCCTGCGGCCAAGCGCGAATTGATGGCGGGCGTGGATCTGGTGATCCTGTGCCTGCACGACGACGCCGCACGGGAATCGGTGGCGGTCATCGACGACATCGAACGAACCAAGGGCCGTGGCCCCCGCGTCATCGACGCTTCAACGGCGCACCGCACCTCCGAAGGCTGGGTGTTCGGCTTTGCCGAGCTGGCGGCCGGCCAGCGCGAGGCCATCGCCGGGGCCCGCCGCGTGACCAACCCCGGTTGCTATGCGACCGGCGCCATTGCGGTGTTGCGTCCGCTGGTCGATGCCGGCCTGCTGCCGCGCGACTTTCCGGTGGCGCTGCCGGCGGTCAGCGGCTACTCCGGGGGCGGCCGCAGCATGATCGAGGCCCATGAAAAAGGCCAAGCCCCGGCGTTCGAGATCTACGGCCTGGGCCTGAAGCACAAGCACCTTCCGGAGATCGTCAAGTACAGCGGCCTGACGCGCCGGCCGATCTTCATTCCGGCCGTGGGCAATTTCAAGCAGGGCATGCTGGTGCAGTTGCCACTGCACCTGGACCTGTTGCCGGGCCGGCCGAAAGGCGCCGACCTGCACGCTGCGCTGGCCCGCCACTACGCCGGCAGCGAGTGGGTCAGCGTGCAGCCGCCCACCGACAACGGCCGGATCGATGCGCTGGCCCTCAACGGCACCGACAAGATGGAGCTGCGGGTCTTTGCCAGCGAAGACTACCGGCAAGCGGTGCTGGTCGCTCGGCTGGACAACCTGGGCAAGGGTGCCAGCGGCGCTGCGGTGCAGAACCTCAAACTGATGCTTTCACTTTGAAAACGCTGATGCATTTTCAAAGTGGCCTGATCGGACGCAGGAAGCGCGGCCAAGCCGCGCCTCCTGCATGGTGAGGCCGCTCTGCACGCTGTTTCGTGCGGCCTGGTTCCCCTGCGGGGATTCAATCAATCGTCCTCCGACGTATTCAATACCCGCCGAATCACCTCACCGCCGAATCCGCGCGCAGCCAGAAACCGCGCCTGCTTCGCGCGTTGCGCCGCATCCGTTGGCATGGCATCGAACTTCCTTCGCCACACTTCGCGCGCCCGCTGCAGCTCCGTCGACTGAAGCCCTGCGACGGCTTCGGCAATGGCGTCGGGCGCCAGCCCCTTGGCTTGCAACTCCTGGCGAACGCGGGCGGCGCCCAGGCGCGGCGCCCGCCGGTGCAGCACGGACTCCACCACCCGCTGCTCGTTGATGAAATCCTTGGCCTGCAGTTCATCGAGTACGCGGCGCAATTGGCCCGGCTCTTCCTCGTGCTGCGCCAGCTTGCGTTCGAGCTCGGCACGGGAATGTTCCCGGGAGCTCAGGAGGCGCAGCGCCCGGCCCTTGAGCGAGAGCTGGCCCAGTGCCATGGCCGTTATTTCGATTTCGCGGCAGGCGCCTCGGGCTTGGCTTCGACGTCGGCCGGCAGCAGGGGAATGCCCAGGGACTCGCGCACCTTGTTCTCGATCTCGTGCGCCAGCTCGGGGTTCTCGCGCAGGAACTCGCGCGAGTTGTCGCGGCCCTGGCCGATCTTCTCGCCGTTGTAGGCATACCAGGCGCCGGACTTCTCGAGGATGTGGGCGTTGACGCCCATGTCGATGATCTCGCCCTCGCGGCTGATGCCCTCGCCGAACAGGATGTCGAACTCCGCCGTCTTGAACGGCGAGGCGACCTTGTTCTTCACGACCTTGACCTTGGTCTCGTTGCCGATCGCCTCCTCGCCCTTCTTGATGGTGCCGGTGCGGCGGATGTCCAGGCGCACCGAGGCGTAGAACTTCAGCGCGTTGCCGCCGGTGGTGGTCTCCGGGCTGCCGAACATCACGCCGATCTTCATGCGGATCTGGTTGATGAAGATGACCATGCAGTTGGTCTTCTTGATCGATGCCGTCAGCTTGCGCAGGGCCTGGCTCATCAGGCGGGCCTGCAGGCCGGGCAGCGAGTCGCCCATCTCGCCCTCGATTTCGGCCTTGGGCGTGAGCGCGGCGACCGAGTCGATCACGATCAGGTCCACCGCGCCCGAGCGCACCAGGCTATCGACGATCTCCAGGGCCTGCTCGCCGGTATCGGGCTGGCTGATCAGCAGGTCGGACAGGTTCACGCCGAGCTTTTGGGCGTACTGGACGTCCAGCGCGTGCTCGGCGTCGACGAAGGCGCAGGTGCCGGCCTGGCGCTGCATCTCGGCGATGACCTGCAGCGTCAGGGTGGTTTTGCCGGACGATTCCGGGCCGTAGATCTCGATGACCCGTCCGCGCGGCAGGCCGCCGACGCCCAGCGCGATGTCCAACCCCAGGGAGCCGGTGGAGACCACCTGGACGTCCTCGAGCTTCTCGCCCTCGCCCAGCCGCATGATCGTGCCCTTGCCGAACTGCTTCTCGATCTGGGCCAAGGCGACCTGCAAGGCCTTGGATTTGTCGCTGTCCGCAGCGATCCGGGTTCCTTTGACTTGAGCATCCATCGCGAAATCTCCTTGAATATCAACGGTTTAACTTGCCTTATCCAGTGTCTTTTCAAACAGGCTGGATGCTTGACCAGTACTTTAACGGTTGACGTTGGAAAAAGTAAACCGGATTTTTTGTCAGTCTACCTTACCATTGGACGAATGGTTTCTCCCATCCCGGGCACTGACATTGACGCCGGCTGGCGGCTCACCCACCTGGGCCGGCTGCTGGGCCATGCCATGCGCCGCTTCGACGAGCGTGTGCTCAGCCTGATGGCCAACAACATCGAGGTGCCGCTGGCGCTGTCGAACCTGGCCGCGCGATCGCAGGTGAGCGCCGCCCATATCCACATCACACGCCACTTGGCCCTGGAGGGTTCGCGCCTCACCGAGCTGGCGCAGCAGGCCGGCATGAGCAAGCAGGCGATGGGCGACCTGGTGGACCAGTGCGAAGCCTGGGGCCTGGTAGCGCGCGCGCCCGACGAGCAGGATGGGCGCGCCCGGCGCATCCGCTTCACGCCGTCGGGGCTGGCCTGGTTGCAGGCCTTCCGCGAAGCCGTGGCCCAGACCGAAGCCGAGTTTCGCGCCGAGGTGGGCCCGGAGGTCGCCACCGTGGTCATGATCGGCCTGGAGGCTTATGCTGGCTCCGGCGCATGAGCCGGACTGCCGCCCCAGAATTTCAGCGCAGGCGACCGGGCAGTGAGCCGGAGATCAGGAGACAGTCAATGCGGATTTTGATCGCGGAAGACGACCAGGTGCTGGCCGATGGTTTGCTGCGCACCCTGCGCGCCTCGGGCGCTGCGGTGGACCACGTGGCCAGCGGCAGCGAGGCCGATGCCGCCCTGCTCACCAACACCGAATTCGACTTGTTGATCCTCGACCTGGGCTTGCCCCGGATGCACGGGCTGGAAGTGCTGCGCAAACTGCGTAGCCGCGGCTCGGCCCTGCCGGTGCTGATTCTCATGGCCGCCGATGCGGTGGAGGAGCGGGTCAAGGGGCTCGACCTGGGCGCCGACGACTACATGGCCAAGCCGTTCAGCCTGCAGGAACTCGAGGCCCGGGTGCGGGCGCTGACGCGGCGCGGCATGGGCGGCACCAGCAGCACCATCAAGCACGGGCCGCTGGTGTACGACCAGGCCGGGCGGGTGGCCACCATCGACGGCAAGATGGTCGAGCTGTCGGCCCGCGAGCTGGGGCTGCTCGAAGTGCTGTTGCAGCGCGCCGGGCGGCTGGTGAGCAAGGATCAGTTGGTCGAGCGGTTGTGCGAGTGGGGCGAGGAGGTCAGCACCAATGCGATCGAGGTCTACATCCATCGGCTGCGCAAGAAGATCGAGAAGGGCCCGATCCGCATCGCCACCGTTCGCGGCCTGGGCTACTGCCTCGAGAAGATCAAGGCCTGACGGCATGGCTGCGATGCGCCGCCCGGGGACCTTGCCTTGAAGATCTTCCAGCGCGAGCAGCGTTCCCTGTTCGGCGAGATCCTCGATTGGATGCTCACTCCGCTGCTGCTGCTGTGGCCGGTCAGCCTGGCGCTGACCTGGGTGGTGGCGCAGAGCATCGCCGGCAAGCCGTTCGACCGGGCGCTCGAGTACAACGTGCAGACGCTGGCGCAGCTGGTGACCGTGCAGCAACAGCGGGTGGTCTTCAACCTGCCCCAGCCGGCGCGCGAGCTGCTGCGCGCGGACGACTCCGACCAGGTCTACTACCAGGTGCTGGGCGCCCGCGCAGAACTCCTCAGCGGCGAGCGCGACCTGCCTCCGCCACGCGAGGAGGAACGCCCGCAATCCGGCGAGGTGCTGTTGCGCGACGACGAGATCCACGGTCAGGATGTGCGGGTGGCGTACACCTGGGTCAAGCTCGACCTGCCCGGTGCGCAGCCGGCACTGGTGCAGGTGGCGGAGACGCGCGAGAAGCGCTCGGTGCTGGCCACCGAAATCATCAAGGGCGTGATGCTGCCGCAGTTCGTGATCTTGCCGCTCGCGGTGCTGCTGGTGTGGCTGGCGCTGGTGCGCGGCATCAAGCCGCTGTCGCAGCTGGAGGAGCGGATTCGGGCCCGCAAGCCCGACGACCTGAGCCCGCTGGAGGACAAGACCGTGCCGCTCGAGGTCGCGCCGCTGGTGTCCTCGATCAACGACCTGCTGACGCGGCTGAAGGATTCGATTGCGACGCAAAAGCGCTTCCTGGCCGACGCAGCGCACCAGTTGAAGACGCCGCTGGCCGGTCTGCGCATGCAAGCCGACCTGGCCCAGCGCGAAGGCTTCAATGCCGAGGAGCTGAAGCAATCACTCAAGCAGATTGGCCGCTCCAGCATTCGCGCGACCCACACCGTGAACCAGCTGCTGGCCTTGGCGCGGGCCGAGGGCAGCGGCCAGGTGTTGGCCCACCAGCCCTGCGACCTGGCAAAGTTGACGATGGAGGTGGTGCAGGACTCGGTGCCGCGCAGCATGGACAAGCACATCGACCTGGGCTACGACGGCGCGCAGCCGGGCGCGCCGGGTGTGCGGTTCGAGGGCAATCCGACGCTGCTCAAGGAAATGATCCGCAACCTGCTGGACAACGCGATCAACTACACGCCTTCCAGCACCGAGCATCCGGGGGTGATCACGGCGCGGGTGCACGCCGATCCGTTCGGCCAAGTGTTGCTGCTGCAGGTGGAAGACTCCGGCCCCGGCATCCCGGCGGCTGAACGCGAACTGGTGTTCCAGCCGTTCTACCGGACGCTGGGAACCAACGTCGACGGCTCGGGCCTGGGTCTGCCGATCGTGCTGGAGATCGCGCGTCAGCACAACGCCGAGGTCACCTTGGAGGATGCGCACCCGGGGCAGGTGCCGCCCGGCACCTGCGTCAGGGTCCGATTCGTCGTGAGCGGCACCGCACGGCCCGCTGCGGCCGCCACCGAGCCGACTCAGGCCGTCTTGTAGACGTTCAGCTGAAGGCGCTCGCGCTCGATCACGCGCGCCACCGCCGGCAGCGCCGCGACCCGTTGCACGAGCGACCACAGGGCCGGGAAGCCCTGCGGATCGTGGCCCGCGAAGCCGCCCCAGCGCAGCAGGGTCAGCGCGTACGCGTCGAGCGGCCCGAACTGGTCGCCCCCCAGGTATTTGCGGCCCTGGGCCGCTGCCAGGCTCGCCATCGCCTCGAGCTCGCCCAACATTCCCTTGTACGCGACGGCGTTGAAAACCTTGATCTCGGCCTGGGCCTCGGGACTGGCCGCGAACTTCTGCGGCATGAAGACGTGGGTGAAGGTCGGATGCACGGTGTTGTTCATCCAGGCCAGCGTCTCGAACACGCGCACCCGTGCCAGCGGCTCGCGCGGAAGAAAGTTGCAATCAGGAAAGCGCTGGTCCAGCCAGGTCACGATCGCGAGGATCTGCGTGATCGCCTCGCCATTGTCCACCAGCACTGGCACCTGCGACCGGGGATTGATCGCCTTGTAGTCCGCGCTGTAGTTCTCGCCCTTGTGCAGCTTGACCAGCATCGGCTCGAACGGCGCGCCGGTGGTTTCCAGCAGCGCGTGCGGAACGAACGAACAGGCGCCGGGTGCGAAATAGAGCTGGAGTGGCACGGGTTTTCCTTTCCGATCAGCGGCAGGGCCGCAGGGTCTGGGCGTTCAGGACCGGCGCCAACTCTCCCAGGCGCGGGCGCAGGCCATCGTCGACAACCGAGAATTTGAGCAGCCGGCCGCGCAGTTCGGAGCGCTCCTGCATCACCTTGGCGCTGCGCACGCCACGCTGCAGGAACGCTTCGAGTTGCTGGCTGGCTTCGGCCTGGCTGGTGAATCCGCCCAGCGACAGGCCCGGCTCCAGCGAGGGGTCCGTGAGCGCCTCGAACGAAACGCCGAGCTGGCGCAGCTCCGCCTTCTTGCGCGCGGTGTTCTCCACCGTCGCGTACTTGCCCATGTAGATGATCCAGCGCCCGGGCTCGACCACCGGCTCCAGGCTCCAGGAGCCGGCGGGCCAGGTCTCCAGCAGCGGTCTGAGCCCCGCCACCTGCGTGTCATCCAAAGGGCCCGCCTGCAGGCATTCGGCCGCCTGGGCCAGGCCGGTCGGCGCGGGCTCGAGGCGTCGGGCCTCGTCAGGACGCAGGATGCGGATTGACTGGGGTCGGATCTGTTGCTCCAGCCGCTGGGGCTCCGATTGCTGGGCCGGCCCGAGACCCCAGGCCCGCAGCGAGCCGTGGGCCCAGGCAAAGTACCCGGCATTGGCCAGGACGAGCAGCAGCACGGTGAGTCGCAGCATGTTGGCTCTCAAGCTCCGGTCCGCACGCTGACCTCGGAACTGTTGACGGTCTTGATGCCCTCGGCCGTCTGCACCCGCAGCGCGCCCTGGTCCGTGGTGCCGCGGCCGACACCGGACGTCCCGTCGCTGAGCACGATCGTGCGGTCGCGCAAAGCGTCGCGGGCATCGAACCGGGCCTTGAAGGCGCCAAAGCCCTGCCGCTCGAAGACCCGGATCGCCTGCACCAGCGGCGCGGCCACGCGCAACAGCGTGGCGCCGGCCTGGCAGTCGGGCAGCAGTTCACGCAACCCCGCCGGCGGGGTGGTGAGCCCGGCGGCCGCGGGCACGGCCAGGTTGATCCCGACCCCGATAACGGCGTAGCGCAAACCGGGCCCGGTGCCGGCCGTCTCGATCAGGATTCCGGCCAGTTTCCGGTCGTCCAGCCACAGGTCGTTCGGCCACTTCAGCCGAATCCGCGGATCCAGGGATTCGGCCAGGCTGACCCCCACGGCCAGCGACAGCCCCGACCAGTCGCCCGGAGCCAGTGGCAGCCCCAGCGAGAAAGTCAGCGACTCGCCCGGCGCGCTGGCCCAGCCCCGGCCGAGCCGGCCGCGGCCGGCGCTCTGGCGTTCGGCCACCAACAGCACCGGTTCCATGCGGCCGGCGCGCGCTCGCCGCATCAGCTCGGTGTTGCTGGAGTCGATTTCGGGAAGAATCTCGACCGTGATGCCGGGCACCAGCGGC
>JAAOZX010000192.1 GCA_012274225.1 Comamonadaceae bacterium
AGCAGCACGCCGATCAGGCACATGGCCAGGCCGTTGAGCAGGCTGCCGGTGGTGACGAAGCTCACGCAGACAAACCCGACCAGCATCAGGGCGCAGTAATCGGCGGGCCCGAACAGGAACGCCACCTCGCCCAGCATCGGCGCGAAGAACGACAGCACGACGATGGCCACGGTGCCGCCGATGAAGCTGGAGACGCCCGCGGTGAACAGGGCCAGGCCGCACTTGCCGTTGAGCGTCATCTGGTAGCCGTCGATGCAGGCCACGATGCTGCTGGCGTGCGGAATCTTCATCGTGATGGCGCTCACGCTGTCGCCATATTGGGCGCCGTAGTAGATGCCCGCCAGCATGATGAGCGCGCCGCCCGTGGGGATGGAATAGGTCAGCGGCAGCAGGATGGAGATGGTGGCCAGGGGCCCGAGGCCCGGCAACAGGCCCACCAGCGTGCCCACCGTGCAGCCGATGGCGCAGTACAGCAGGTTTTGCCAGGTCAGCGCGATTCCAAAACCCAGCGCGAGGTTGTGCAGGACGTCCATCAGTAGAGGGGCAGGTTAAAGCCAAGTAGTTTGACAAACGCAAGGCCAACGAGGATCAGGCCGGCCGCGATCTTGAGATTGCGCATCACCGAATACTTCGCGGTGCCGGCAATCGAGGCGCAAAACACCATGAACACGATGCCCGCGATCATGTTGACGTGCTCGGAGATCAGCGCGAATCCGCCCAGGCTCGCCAGGATGATCGCGATGTTCTTCAGGTTCAACTGGATGTGGACGTGTTCGACGAAGCGCGAACGCACCACGGTGGTCAGCCCGATCAGGAACAGCAGGCAACTCACCATCAGCGGAAAGAGGCCCGGCCCCGCGCGACTGAACTGGCCCATCGGGTAACGCAGCGCCGCCACGCCGAACAACAGGGCGATCGCCATGATGAACAGGCCTCTGAGAAGGTTTCGATCATTCATATGAAGTCAGATCCGATTGATGGCAATGCGGGGCATCACCGCTACGAAGAACAATCAGGGAAAAGGTTTGGTAGCCGCGTAGAGTAGTGATCGACCGCAATCGTGTCGTACGCACATCTACTTAGAAAACGGTAAATCGTAGCTCGCCGGCGCCCAATCGCCATTGCGAGCTGACCGCTGGCTGACCTGCTCAGGTCGCAGTCAGGTTGGACGCCCAGGCGTGGTGCGGGCAGTGGTCAGCGCGTGATCGAATGCATCGCTCACCGGCCTCCTGGCTGCACTTCGTGCGCGGCTCAGTCGCGACGCGCGATCGCCTGCGGCATCGCCACACCCAGCTTGTCGGCCCAGGTCGAGAGCGTGGCGACGATGCCAGCGGCGAGCGGCACGCCGGCTTGCAGGCCCTGCCGGCGCAGCGCCAGTCCGCGCTGCCCTGGCAGGCGCGGCGGCTGCCCGGCGCGTGCCGGCGGATTGTTCCGGCACTCGCGCGCAATCCAGTCCATCTGCTCTTCGAATGCGCCGCGACCGTTGAACGCCTGAGGATCGATCACCTGGACAAACACGGTGCCACCCCAGCGCGCACCGGGATCGGACCTGCCCTGCCCCGCCAGCCCGGCGGTGAGCGCTTCCACCATGAGCGACAGGCCGTAGCCCTTGTGCCCGGCGTCGACGCCACCCAGCGGCAGGATGGTCCCGGCGCGCGGCGGCACCAGCACCGCCGGATCGTCGGTGGGCACGCCCTGCTCGTCGATCAGCCAGGCAGCGGGCAGCTTGCGGCCTTCGCGCGCCAGCCGCCCGGTGAGCCCGTTGGTCGTGATCGAGGTGGACACGTCGACCATCATCGGTTGGTCGCCGGTGGGAATGCCGACGCCGATCGGGCTGGGCGAGAACAGGCCCCGGGTGCCGCCGAAAGGCGCGACGCTCTTGGCGGCAGGGGCCGATGTCAGAAGCAGCAGCACCAGTCCGTCTTCGGCCACACGCATCGCATAGGGCGCCAGCGCGGCGATGTGATGGCTGCGCCGGATGTTGACGATGCCGACACCGTAGGTTCGGGCACGCCGGCTCGCCTCCTCGATCGCCCGCAAGGTCAGCCACGGCCCCGGCAGTCGCCGGCCGTCCCACGCCAGCACCGCACCCTGGTCGGCCAGCACCAGCGGTTCGCCGGTGAGTGTCATGGCGCCCGCCTCGATCTCGGCCAGGTAGGTCGGCAGCAACTGCAAGCCATGGGTGTCATGGCCGAGCAGGTCGCCCTCGACCAGGATTTCGGCGACGTCGGCGGCGCGATTGGCCGGCATCCCCTTGCTCCGCAGCAACAGCTGGGCAAATTGCTGGAGCGCGGCGGCATCGAAGAGGGTCGTGATCTGAGCGGCAGTCATGGTGGGGCGTGGTGTTGCTGGCGCGACTTTACCTCCGCGACTGCCCCCGCGTGCGGCGGGGCGCAGCGCGGCGTCGAGCGCGCGTCCTACACCAACACCGGATCAAATGCCATGGCGCGGTCGGCGCCTGGGACAAATGCTGGACTACCCATCCAGGAGACCTGCATGAGCACATCACCGCACCCGGAACATGGAACAGCCGATTCCGACGAAACGGCTGAGGACCAAATGCCGCACACGCCCGACCAGGACGGTCCGCACGACGTGCCGGACGAGCAGGTGATCGAAAAAACCCTGCCCAACACGCCGCTGCCTGACCGCGCACGCAGCAGTCGCTAGAACGCCGCGTGGCGCCTTGCGCGGCGCGCTGGCGGTCAATCACGCGCCGGCGACCCCGGGTTGGCGCACTGGGACGAGCGACTTGAATCGCGCCGGTTGTCCGGGATGCGGCAGCGTCCTGGACGCGAAGCAAAAGCGGAGCGATGGGGGACTGCAGTCGATTGCTGCGCTGGGCCCACCATTGCTGTACTGTTCGACTCTTGGTCGTTCAGGAGAAATCGCCAATGCGCATCCACCGTCCAGTCGCCCTCGCGCTGCTCGCGCTCGGTGCAGCTGCACCCATGGCGTTGCAGGCGCAGACCTGGCCGGCCCGGCCGGTCAGGCTCATCGTGCCGTTCCCGGCGGGCGGCACCGGCGACCTGCTCGGCCGACTGGCGGCGAAAGAAATGGCGGCCTCGCTCGGACAGCCGGTGGTGGTGGAGAACCGCGCGGGGGCGGGCGGCGTCGTCGGCAGCGACACGGTCGCCAAGGCCGCGCCGGACGGCTATACGCTGGTGCTGTCCAACGTCGCCTCGCACGCGATCGGCCCAGCGGTGTACGCCAAGATGCCCTATGACGCGCTCCGGGATTTCACCCACATAGGCCTTGTCGCCGCCGTGCCCAGCGGCATCGCCGTCGCCGCGAACGGTCCCTACCCATCGATGGCGGCGCTGCTCAAGAAGGCGCGCACGGGGCACGGCGCGGTGCGCTTCGGCTCCAACGGCAACGGCACCTCGTCGCACGTCAAGCTGGCGATCCTCAATCAGGCGGCGAAGGTGGACATCACCCATGTGCCCTACAAGGGTTCGGCGCCGGCCACGGTGGATGTCGCCGCCGGACAGATCGACGGCCTGATTGCCGCCGTGCCCGACGTCGGCCGCAATCCGCTCTTGCGCCTGCTGGCCATCACCACCGATGCGCGCGTCGCGCGCTGGCCCGATGTGCCGAGCGTGCGCGAACTCGGTCTCGCGCCATTGGTGGCCAGCAACTGGTTCGGCATCTCCGGGCCCGCCGGCATTCCCGGTCCGGTGGCGGACCGCCTCAACGCGGCACTGGTCGCGGCCCTCAATACGCCGGAGCTGGCCGAGCGTTTGCGCGACATGGGTGCCGAACCCAACCGCATGACGCGGGCGAACTACACTGCCATGATCGCAGCCGACATCGCCCGTTGGGCCGAAGTGGTCCGTTCCGCCAACATTCACATCGACTGAAAGCCCCGAAGATGAAAACGCTCATGACCGTCCTGCTGGCGATGCTGTTCGCGACCGGCGCGGCGGCGCAGGACTACCCCAACAAGCCC